>JAGOCE010000113.1 GCA_017998915.1 Candidatus Ozemibacteraceae bacterium | reverse complement strand
CCCGTTCAGATTGCCGGGTTCATCCTTGCCGGTATCTGTGCATGGCTGGAATGGAGGTCGGGCGAGATCTTCTTCAGCCTGTTCGTCCTTCCCGTGGCGGCCGCCTTGTTCGGCCTTGCGGCTCTGGTCGAGAAACTCCTGCTTGGTTCGCATTTCAGCGGCCCCTGGTTCTTTCTCCACGTCGGCTTCTCGATCGCTGGAGAATGCCTCTTCTTCATGGCGGCTCTCGCCGGTGCGACCTATCTGTTCGCCCTGAAACGCCTCAAAGAGAAGAACCGCGTCAGGGCCGTCTCCTTTTTTCCGCCGCTACTGCGGCTCGAGAAGCTCATGACACGCTTCCTGAACGGCGGCAGCTCCTTGTTCGCCATCGGCCTCACGGCAGGCTTCGTTTGGTCGTGGCTCCAGTTTGCCGTATTCGATCCGCTCGAGCCGAAGAAAGGGCTCTCGACGCTCGTTCTTCTCGGTTTCGGAGGAGTATCCGTCGCGACCCGTATGGGACACTTATCAGGGCCTCGTGTCGCCTGGTGCGTCATCGGGGGATTTCTCCTTTCGATGCTCGTGATGATCGGCATCGATAGCAGCATGCACTGGTACCCGAAATGACGGATGGCTGAAATGATGCATACATATATGCCCATATTTTTGCAGCTCGGGGGAAAACCCGTCCTGGTCGTCGGCGGTGGCGAGGTTGCTCTTCGAAAAACGGAGATGCTGATCGGCGCTGGTGCTGAAGTCCATATAATAGCTGAAAGGATACACACGAGACTTGCCTCTCTGCCTGGGGTGCGTTGTGAGGCCAGGTCCGTGACCGATACGGACGTCACACGTGCATATCGCCTCGTGATCCTCGCGACCGACCAACCCACGGTGCAGGAGCACTTCTCACGGCTTTGCCGGCAGCTCGGCGTTCTGTGCAACCGGTGCGATCTTCCCGATGATGGCGACTTCGTGACCGGAAGCGTCGTGAAGGAGGGGCCGCTTCTCGCGGCCGTAACGGCCTCGGGAGTGCCGGCGATGGCCCGCCTGGTGCGGGAACGGTTCGAAAAAACGATCGAGCCCGCCCTGATCGAACTTGCCGGCCTTCTCGAAGAAGTCCGGCCGCGTCTGAAGGAACTGAAAGTCACCCCGGATCGTCGTGCGGACTTCTTCCGACGATGGGCATGCGAAGAGGCTGTCGATGAGGTTCGCAGGCGGGGCGTTGATGCCGTGCGGGAGGAGATGATGCGATGCCTCTTCTGATGATCGGGTTGAACCACCGATCCGCTCCCGTCGAAATACGAGAGCAGCTCGCCCGACTCTGCGGCGTGTCCGTGCCGGGAGCCGACGGCGCAGGGCTCGAAGCCGTTCCCGTCTTCACCTGTAACCGCGTCGAACTCTATTACGACGGTCGGTATGAGGAGGCTGAAGACTCGTTCCAGCGCCTGCTGGCCGATGCCGGTCTGCCGCCCGGCGAGTTTGAGTCGTTCCTCTATAGAAAACCGGCCCTCGATGCGATTCAGCACCTGTTTCGTGTCGCAGCCGGCCTCGATTCGATGGTCGTCGGCGAAAACCAGATCATGCACCAGCTCAAGACGTCATACCAGCATGCCGTCGATCGGCGGTGGGTCGGAAAGCGCCTGCACGCGCTCTTCCAGAAAGCCTTCGAGGTTGGTAAGCGCGTGCGGGCCGAGACTCGTATTTCCGAAAACACCGTCTCGATCGCCTCGACCGCTGTCGACCTTGCGAAGCAGATCTTCGGGCCGCTCGGAGACTGCGGAGCGCTCGTCATCGGAGCCGGAGAGATGGCTTCCCTGACGCTGGTGCATCTGAAAGCGTCGGGAATCGGCCGCCTTGTCTGCACGAACCGCACGCTTGAAAAGGCCGAAGAACTGGCATCCCGTTTCGAAGCCGTCGCAAAACCCTTCGATGATCTTGGAGACCTGATCGCCGCCGCCGATGTCGTGATCACCTCGACGGGGGCTCAACGGCCGATTCTTTCTCGCTCCGCGTTCGAATCGGCCATGCGAAAAAGACCGAGTCGCCCTATGTTCGTCATCGACATCGCCGTTCCCCGTGACGTCGTTTCCGATGCGGGAGAGATCGAGAATCTGTTCCTCTATGATATAGACGACCTCCAACACGTGGTCGATGAAAATCTCGGCAGACGGCTCCAGGAGGCTGAGCGTGGCGATGCGATCGTTGCCGAAGAATCTGCCGGTTTCAAACAGGTTCTCGAATCGTTCACCCTTGTCCCCCTGATCAAATCACTCCGGGAACGAATGGATCAGATGCGCAAATCCGAACTCGACAGCTTCCTGGCGCAACACCCCGACCTGACGCCGGAACAGCGCGAGCAGTTTGACCAGTGCACGAAAGCGATGCTGGCCAAGTGGCTCCACCAGCCGATCGTCGAACTCAAAGCCCGCGGCGCCGTCGAACGCGACCAATTGAAGCTGATCGCAGCCATGTTCGGTCTCCCCGAATCGGCGCTTCCGCAAGCGCCTTTGTATGTCGTTCCGAAGGTGGGAAAGGCATGATGGCGACCTCTCCGCTCAGAATTCGTTTGGGAACACGCGGCAGCAAGCTCGCCCTCTGGCAGACCCGCCATGTCGCAAAACTGCTTCGCGAACGGTATCCCGGAATCACGATCGAGGAGGTCCTCATCAAGACGCTCGGCGACCGCGTCACGGATATGCCGTTGTTCAAGGTCGGCGGCCAGGGCCTGTTCGTCGCAGAAATCGAACGCGCCCTCCAGGAACGTCGGATCGACGTGGCCGTTCACAGCCTCAAAGACCTTCCGCACGCCGAAGCCGAAGGCCTGTGCCTTGCCGCCGTGACGGCCCGTGAAGACGGCCGCGATGCCCTGCTCTCGAAGAGCGGGCTCACGCTTGAGAACCTGCCAGGGGGCGCTAAAATCGGAACCTCGAGCCTGCGGCGCCGCGCCCAGCTTGCCCGCCTGCGTCCCGATCTCGCATTCGTTGACTGTCGTGGAAATCTCGACACGCGCCTTCGAAAACTCGATGATGGCGAGTTCGACGCGATCATCCTCGCCGCGGCCGGCCTCAGGCGCCTTGGCTGGGCCGATCGGATCGTCGAGACGTTTCCGCCGGAAATGCTGATTCCGGCGGCTGGGCAGGGGATGCTCGGCATCCAATGCCGCACCGATGACCAGGATCTCGTTCACGTTCTCGCAGAAACCCTCGAGGAGCCACATGCCCGAGCCTGCGCCACGGCGGAGCGCGCCTTTCTACACCGCCTCCAGGGCGGCTGCCAGACCCCCATGGGTATCTACGCCGAGCCGACCCGCACGATGCGGGAAGTGGGCCGGCGGCGCCCGGACGGCGCGGTTCAGCCGGACCCGACCCGCACGATGCGGGAAGTGGGCCGGCGGCGCCCGGACGGCGCAGTTCAGCCGGATCCGTCGGATGACACCTCGCTGAAGCTCACCGCGTTCGCCGCATCCCCGGACGGAGCAGCCTATTGCCGGGCCGAACTCTCCGGGCCCGAATCAGAAGCCGCCCATCTCGGTCGCCGCATCGCTGAAACCCTCCTCGAGACCGGCGCCGCCGATATCCTGTCCCTAAAAATGTGATGCAGTATATATGTGCGAATCCTGTGAGGATGCAGGACGTGCGTCCCCTCCTCTTGCCTCACCGTCATCATGAAGGAAACATGAATATATATGAGTAAAAATACAACAAGCCATCCGAGCGGCAAGGTCTTCCTTGTCGGCGCTGGTCCCGGCGACCCTGGCCTGATCACCGTTCGCGGCCTCGAACTCGTTCGCACCGCCGACGTCATCGTTCACGATCAGCTCGGCGCCCCCGCCTTCCTCGGCATGGCCAGGCCTGGTGCCGAACTTGTTGATGTGGGCAAGCGCTCGGGCGACCACACGCTGCCGCAGGACGCGATCAACCGTCTCCTTGTTGAGCGTGCCAGGGAGGGCAAACAGGTCGTCCGCCTCAAAGGCGGAGACCCGCTCGTCTTCGGCCGCGGGGGCGAGGAAATGGAAGAACTCGCGAAAGCCGGCGTCCCGTTCGAACTCGTTCCCGGCGTCACCTCCGGCATCGCCGGCCCGGCTTATGCAGGGATTCCCATCACGCACCGCGCCTGCACGCCCGCGTTTGCCGTCGTCACGGGCCATGAGGCCGACGGGAAGGAAGCCTCCAACATCCCCTGGGCTTCCCTTGCCGGTATCGGAACCGTCGTGTTCCTGATGGGCGTCAAAACGCTCGGCGCGATTGCCCGTCGTCTTGTCGAAGCCGGGAGATCGTCTGATACCCCCGTTGCCGTCATCGAGCGGGCGACGTCTCCCGGCCAGCGAACGGTGACGGGCACGCTCGGTTCGATCGAATCCCATGCCAGGGAGGCCGGGATCAAGCCGCCTGCCCTGATCGTCGTAGGGGATGTCGTGACGTATCGCGAACATCTCGCCTGGTTCGAACACCGCCCCCTATTTGGCCGGACCATCGTCGTCACGCGTGCCCGTGCCCAGGCCTCGGACCTCTCGAAAGCCCTCCGCGAGCGTGGTGCCGATGTGATCGAGTGCCCGACGATCAAGATAGAGCGCCTTTCGCCGAACCCGGCATTCGACGCCTTCCTGGATCGTCATGACACATACGCCGACCTCGTTTTCACATCGGTCAACGGAGTGGAGGGCTTCATCGCCGGGGTGATCGAACGAGGCCTCGATCTCAGGATTCTTGCTCGAAAATGTATCGTCTGCATCGGCCCGGCAACGGCGGATGCCTTCAGAGCGAGAGGCATCTTTCCCGACGCGATTCCCGAAACCTACGTGGCCGAATCGATCATCCCGTTGTTCGAAGGACGCAAACCCGGCCGTGTCGCGATTCTCCGTGCCGAACAGGCCCGTGAGACATTGCCCGTCGCCCTACAGAAGCTCGGCTATGACGTGGACGTGATTCCATTATATCGAACCGTCTCTGGAAAACCAGATACGACGGCTCTGACCGATGCGCTGCGTTCCGGCGTCGTCGATGCCGTGACCTTCACCAGCAGTTCGACGGTCGAACGGTTTCTCGAGGCTATCGACGGGGCGGGCATCACGGTCGACTCGATTCCGGGCGTGGCGATCGGCCCCGTGACGGCGCAGACCTGCCGCGAGCATGGCGTGAACCTGATCGGGATGTCAGAAGAATACACGATTCCCGGGCTCGTGGCGAAACTCGATGAACTGTTCTCGAAACGGGAACGGGAAGGTGGTGTGCGATGATCAACATCACGAAACTGTATGCCGGGCGATCCACGACCGGCGATCCCCTGAGATACGGCGAAGACGGCCCCGAACGAGTTTCCCACGGCCATCATTTCAAGGGCCATGCGGTTCCGGCCTCGGCTGCCGACCGGCGCCCCGTCGTCGTCTGGAACTGCACCCGCCGGTGCAACTTCAAATGCGTCCACTGCTACACCGACTCGTGCAATCTCGACTACGAGGGCGAATTGACGACCGACGAGGGGCGTCGCTTCATCGACGATCTCGCCGAATTTAAGATCCCGGCCCTGCTGTTCTCGGGCGGAGAACCTCTCATGCGAAGGGACCTGTTCGAACTTGCGGAACATGCCGTGAAACGCGGTCTTCGCCCCGTTCTCTCGACGAACGGAAGCCTCATCGACGAAAAGACCGCCGCTTGCCTGAAAAATATCGGATTTATATATGTTGGAATATCATTGGATGGCATCGGGCCTACGAACGACTCGTTCCGGGGAGTCGCTGGAGCATTCGAATCCGCGATGCGCGGCTTCAGAAACTGTCGTGCCGTCGGACAACGTGTCGGCCTGCGCCTGACGCTTACCCGGCGGAACGTCGCCGATCTCGATGCGATCTTCGACTTCCTCCTCGAAGAGAAGATTCCCCGGGCATGTTTCTACCACCTCGTCTACTCCGGTCGCGGTCGGACGATCGAAGGCGAAGACCTGACCCACGAAGAGTCCCGCCGCGCCCTCGACACCATCTGTCGCCGCACCCGTCAGGCCGTCGAAACAGGCATCGACCTCGACGTGCTGACCGTCGACAACCACGTCGACGGTCCGTATCTATACATGAAACTATTGAAAGAAGACCCGCAGCGCGCCGAAGCCGTGAAACAACTACTCGAATGGAACGGGGGCGGCGCCCACTCGAGCGGCGTCGGAATCGGCGACGTCGACTGGCTCGGAAATGTCCACCCCGACCAATTCTGGCAGGACAAAACCTTCGGCAACATTCGCGAACGTCCCTTCTCTCGAATCTGGCCCGACACCTCCGACCCTCTGATGGCCGGCCTAAAAAACCGTCTCCCCCTCCTCAAGGGCAAATGCGCAACCTGCCGTTTCCTGAAGATGTGCGGCGGTTCCCTCCGCGTCCGCGCCTTCCGCGTCCACGACGACCCCTGGATGCCCGATCCCGCCTGCTATCTTTCAGAGGCCGAGTGCGCCCCCGAATGATCTCATCGCCTTTGTAGGAGCGGGCCTCAGACCCGCCCAAAGGTCGCAATGTGCCTGTAGGGACTTCAGACGCATTGCGTCTTTTCTGTTTGTTCCCTCCGATCTTCGCGCTTAGGTGTCTTTGTGGTGAATTATTCTCCGGACTCTGCGGCTCGGTGTCTCGGTGGTTCGTTGTTTGAGGCGAGCAAGATCCGCCTCTACGAAAAATCCCGAAAGATGTCGATATATCGGGGAATGAGGTTCTGTATCGATTTCCTTCAGGAGCTGCGAAGATGTTGGTGGCGGGCTATTTTTTCGCATTTTTGCTCGTTGTCGGCGCCCTTTGCGCAACGCAGGCCGTTTTCTGGCGCATGAACGGCCGCGCCCTCTGGCGCGGCATCGTACCCTTCTCGGTCCGCCAGAAAATCTTCCCGAAAGACCCGGTTCGCATGGACGCTTTCATGGCCCTCGAGGAATGGACCGCCCTCCTCACCGCCGGCGCCCTCCTGACCCTCCCGCTGATCGCCATGCACGCCACCGGTCTCATCAACATCTTCCCCTGGGCGATCCGCTGAAATCCTGAGTTCATCCCTGCCAATCCCCTGAGGGCGCGTTTCGAACGCGCCCTTCATCGTATTTTCCAACATTGTTGACCCTTCCCGTACATTTTTGGTATCGTGATGCGTCGGCCCTGTACCGCCTTTGCGGTCTTCCGAACGAGAGAAACAGAAAACGGGTCGACAAGAGAAGGGTATAAGCGCGGATCAGTAAGAACCGCGAACAAGTAAGGAGGATTTCCACCCATGAGAAAGATCCTGGCACTGCTGCTCGTGACCGCTTTGATTCCGTTCCTGACCGGTTGCCGCATCGACGGCCTCTGGGGCTACGACGACGATGATTCTACGGTAACACCCTCTGTGGCGAACAATCTGAACGTAGCGCTTCAACTCCCGGCTGGCTTCAATCTGAACAGCGTCAGGGCTGCGGATGCAGGGGCTGGCTACACGGTTTATGTAAAAATCAAAACGAGCTTGCTTGGAGCTGTGAACGGCTGGTATCCCCTCGAGCCCAAGCTTGACGCCGCATCAGGGAAATGGACGTTCTTCACGACAGTCCTTACTGGTTCAGATGTTGATCTTGACGGTACGAAGCTGCAGTTCCGCATCGTGAAGAATACCGATCCCACCAAGGAAATCCAGTTTTCCGCCGGTATTCCTACCACGACAACAACGGGTACTGCCCCTCAGACGAGTGAAGTTCTGATCGTCATAAACACGGTTAATGTTACGACCACCGGCACGACTCTCGATATTGATGTGTTTATCAACAACGATGAAAAGACCTTGATTTCCACGACCGGAATCATCACGACTACCGGCATTACGTCGGAGCCCGGAGATACAAACGCTTCCGATGCAACTCCTGCGACCGATAATTTTGCTTGGTTGACCGCGAAATTTTCTGACGGGACGACTTGGCAGAACTTCTCCTATGACAAATACACTCCTATTGCGGTTCCGGGGGCGGACCTGATGGCGGCCACGTTTGAATTCACTGCCAGTGAAGCGCTCACCACCCCGGTCGATGAATTTGAAGTCGTCGTTACCGATATCACATCGACAACCGGCACGACCCTTTCCAAGGCAAACGGCTATCTGAATCTCGAGTATATCGCGGAAACAAAGACTTTGAGAGTTTCGGTCGCAAGAACTGTGACTCTTACTGCGAATAAGACCTATGCATTGGCGATCACAAAAGCTTCCGCAAAGAACCCTGCCGGCAAGTCACTTGCGCTTCCGATCACTGGGTATTTCAAAACTCCGCTTTCTGCCAATGCGACTCGGTTGACCGCCTGGCCGGGTAGCGATGGTTCCACTGTGACACCCCAGACAACCTATACCCTTACCTTCAATAAAGAGCTGAAGACTCAGTTGGTCCACGCGACTCTCCGGTTCGATCGTTTTGCTGATGCAACCAGCACGACACCCGAACTGAGCTCGACGATTACCGTCACCAGCAATGTTTCGAACAGTGGAAGTCTCGCAATCAATGGCCAGGAGCTGACGATAACCCTCAATGATCCTCTCCAGGCGAACAAGGTGTATAAAGTCTACTATGTGAGCGGCGACATTCTCGATGTCGATGGAAATCCCGTCACGGTTTACCCGAATCCCATGATATTTACCACCGCCCAGTAACCAGTTTGCTGAAAGCGCCCCGGCGAAAGCCGGGGCGCTTTTTTTCTCCGAGGTTTTATGATAGACTCACGTCCCTATGAAACGTTTTTTTTCTGGACTCCTGTTTGTCGTTGCTGTGACGGGATCCGGTTTATTTTCTACGACAGCCGTGGCGTCGAACATCGGTGTTGAGTCCCACGAGGGTGATGAATATGATGGCCCGGTGATCCGCATCAAGCGGTTCCACGAGTATTCGAAAATGATCGTCCCCGACTCGTTTCAAGGGCGACGCGGCAAGGCAACGCTGGAAGGCAATGCCGTCTCGCTGTTCGACCGGATCGAGTTTCGACGCGACGAGATCAAGACCCGGCTCAAGGGCGTCGTGAACAAGTTCGATTTCGATACCGAGGTCGATACGCTTCAGGGCATGCTCTGGCGAAGCCGGGCGGAGATACCCGGTCGCAACTCCTGCATGGATTGTCACTCCCAGGGGGACTCCTCAGCCAGAACGCAGGTCTGGATCGGGAAAGAGATGAGATATATCGACCCATATCCTTCGTTGCGGGGAAACGCAATGATCGAGTTCGCCGATGCCGATACCGATAAGACGTTTTACGAACTTCGGCATTGGACCTCGTATCGGCAGCGCATCCATGCCGGAGCCTCCAACGGGCGCATGCGGAGCTTTCAGACGGTTCAAAAGGCGAAATCCGCCTGGCTGGGCTGGTCCTGGTTCAATCACAAAGACCTCAACATCTTCACCGAATGGCGCTCCAGCAAGCCCGAACTGTATGACCTGCGCCATGAATTCACGGGCTCTCTTCGCTACAAAGCCGGAAAACGCTTGCAACTCGGCCTCAAGGGCGGTGTTCTCATGAACGGCGTCGGCCACTACGACCTCGGTTTCTCGGATCTCGGTGCCGTATCAGTCTCGACGGACCTCTACTCCCCCGAAACCCTACCGTCCATCTACAATACCCTTCGAAACGAAAAATTTGGTTACTACACAATTGAAGCGAGGTATGAATATGCGTTCTAAGATCCTTCTTTCGATTCTCACCATTGCAACTCTCACCTTCTCCCTCGGCTGCGGCGGCGGTGGCGGCGGCGGTGGTTCTACAACCCCTACGACATATACTGTAACGGGAAGTGTCGAAATTCCAACGGTGAGTGATAGTTGGAAGCCTTCTGTTCGAGGTGCGGCTGCGATCTCAGACTTGGGCCTGACGATCCAGGCTTTCGGGAAAAGTGGAAGTCTTCCTGCGGCGATCTCCGACAAACTGAGCTATGGTGGCGGTCAGTTCACGTTGACCATCAACAATGCCAATGATGACGCATTCATCAAAGTCAGTAACTCCAAGGGCTTTGATTTTCGTTATCACCTTGGATATTTTGCACAATCCCGGGAAGGAACCATCAAAATCAATGCCAGCTCCACCGCCCTGGCTTTTCTCAACTGGGGCCGCACTGGCTGGTTCACGGATTTGGCCGATAATGACGTGAACCTCCAGACGATCGTCGCTTCCATAGCTGCCGTTCTGGGAGGCAATGCCACGGGGAATATGGAGGCGACAATACAAGCGATTGCGGACGATGTAAGAGATGCCGTCGAGACAATATATTTGGCATCATATAATAATATCGATGCCACTAATGACGCGCTCAAAAATGCGCTTGCAACTTCGAGCCCGTCGAATGCCTATCAATATGTTTCAAGCGGGCTTCACTCGACAAAATCTGGAATCTCTATTTCCAAAAGCGATCTCATTCGGGTGACAGACGATCGTTATACGAGATATAACGTGACAAAATATTCTTTTGATATCAAGCAGATCAGATTCACGTCTTCCACTACGGCAAGCGTTACCGTGAGCCTTTCAATCAGCGTTACTCCGAAGACGGGTGATGGACTGAGCGGTTCATACGGTCCCACGACCTGGGTGATGGGATGGAAAAATGAAGGAACGCAGCAAGCACCTGTCTGGAGGGTCTGGCAGGATTTCCCGTATCTCAAATCTCAGTTTAACTTCTGATAAGATAAGCTTCGCTTGAAGGCAAGCCCCCGAACGTAGTTCGGGGGCTTGCTGTAATGAAGAATAGGCGCGGCATTATTCAGAATGCTTCTTTCGGAATCGATTTCCTGCGAGGTGGGCGAGGCGGGTGGGTTCGGGGAGGCGGTAGCCGCGGCAGCAGGAGAGGATGAGTTCGACGGCGGCTTCCAGAGATATTTTGTGGCCGATCGAGACGTAGACGGGCTTGACGTGTGAACGGGTTCTGACGAGGGTGCCGATGAGGCGGCCTTCGAGGTGCAAAGCCGACTGAGAGCCGGCTTCGGAGGCGGGGTCTTCGGCTTCGCCGCATAAGCGACTTTTGGCGCAGCCGATGCTCGGGAGGTCG
>JAGOCE010000112.1 GCA_017998915.1 Candidatus Ozemibacteraceae bacterium | reverse complement strand
AGTCGTGACCGTCGGTCTGATCGTGAAGGAGGCCTATCACCATGTTTAGGCGCATCATTCTGTATGCCCTCGTATCGATGTTCTGGGCGACGAGCCTCGCAGGCTGCATCTGATGAGGCGGTGAGGACACGCAAGAACCGGTTTCCAGGCGGGAGCGTTCCTGCCTCGTAACGCATCGGTGCCGTATGCGTGATCGAGAGAACTGACGACGGAGATCACGCTCCCCCCTGACAGCAAGGAAGAATACAAGAACCGGGTTCCAGAACGGAACCCGGTTCTTGTTCGAAAGCTGGATTGAGGGATCAGTAGCCCTTTGCGCCGCCGGCGGCGGGGGCGTCGCCGCGGATGATCGCGACCGAAGCGCTCGCGCCGATGCGAGTGGCGCCGGCGGCGACCATCTGTTGGGCGGTCTGGGTGTCGCGGATGCCGCCGCTGGCCTTCACGCCCATGGACGGGCCGACGGTCTTGCGCATGAGGGCGATGTCGGCTGCCGTTGCGCCGCCCGAGCTGAAGCCGGTCGAGGTTTTCACGAAGTCGGCGCCGGCGGCCTTCGACAGCTCGCAGCCCTTCACTTTTTCTTCGTCGGTCAGCAGTGAGGTCTCGAGGATGACCTTGACGGTGTGGCCATTGGCCGCCTCGACAACGCGGGCGATGTCATTCTTGACCAGTTCGTAATCCTTCGATTTGAGGGCTCCGACGTTGATGACCATATCGATTTCGTCGGCACCGTTCGCGATCGCGTCGCGGGTTTCCATCGCTTTGGTGAACGAAGAGGTGGCTCCGAGCGGGAAGCCGACGACGGTGCAGACCATGACGCCGCTGCCGGCCAGCAGCTTCGCTGCGAGAGCGACGTAGGCGGGATTGACGCAGACCGAGGCGAACCTTGCCTGGCGCGCCTCCTCGCACAGTTTCGTGATCTCGGCAGTCGTGGCGGTGGGCTTGAGCAGGGTGTGGTCGATATAACGCGCCAGCTCCGCCGGGGGAACGAGGGCGTCGTGCCCCTTCTCGATGCGATCGGCGCCGGCGGCGATGACCTGCTTCACCGAAGAGGGGCAGTTGGAGGCGCAGCTTCCGTAGGTGCGGGGGCAGTTGTCGCGAAGACAGGCGCCGGCGGCCTGGGCGGTATCGGTTTTCACGGGGAGGGGCGAGAAGGCGGGCGTCGATGACGTCGTGCCGGTCGAGCAGGAGCCGCAGCTGCCGGTTCCCGTGCAGGTGGTGCACTTGTGCTCGGGCTTCACGACGATGGTGCCGCGGCCGAATCGGACGCCCATGCCTTCGAGATCGCGCCGGAAACTATCGATCTTGCGGGCGATGCCGGAGGGGAAATAACGCGACGCGTCGAGCAGGGATTCATCCGTCACCGTGACGGGGATTCCTTCGCAGAGGGCGTAGGAGATGACCTGGGTCGCGTAGCTGTCAGCGATCAGATTCGCCGCTTTGGAAAGCGTGTTCAGGGAGAGCGACGGGATGATCAGTTCGCTGATGCCGCGAATGGCGTCGCAGGCGTTCATGGTGCGCGACGTGTGGACCTGGACCGAGCCGGAGAGATTCTTGACGCCGACGTTCTCGACCATATAGTCGGAAACGAGCAGCCGGCCGCCCTGTGGAACGACGGCGCCGATCTGCTGCATCACCTGGTCGACGACCTTGAAGTTCGCCGTCACGAGGACCGCGACGCTGCCCGAGGCCGCAGGCCTGCCCTGGCCGCCCGTCGCCTGGGGCGGGGTGTACGAGCCACCGCGATTCGAGGACTGGGATTTGAGCTTCAACATCACTTCGCGGGCGATCTGTTCTACGATTTGTTCCATGTCAACGTCTCCTGGTCAGCGGGTGACTTCGGTCGATTTGTCGAAAATGCATGCGTCGTGAAGATGCATCGTGTCGACGATCCCCACGATCGCGGCGTCGGCGGCAGCCTCTTTGATCCCCAGCATCTGTTGCACGGAGCTGCCTTCCTTCATGATCATCACGAGTTCATCTATATCTGATCCTATGAAATCTATGCATAACACCTCGGAACCCTGCGGCTTCAGCGCCATGTCGACGGGCTGGACGAGCAGCAACGGGTGCGCGTCGAAGACGCGGTTCTTGATGGTCGATACGACCTTTTTCACGACTCGTCCGATCTGCATGGTCAGCGCTCGATCGAGTCCACGATGCCGATGATGGTGGCATCCGACGGGGGGCGCTGCTTGCCTGGGAAGGGAAGGGCGGCTTCGCCACCGCCGCACAGGAACACGGTTTCGCCGGCACCCGCCCCGATCGAGTCGGTCGCGACGAACGGCTTGCCCTTCGGGGAGCCGTTCCCGTCGATGGCCGTGACGATGAGGAGCTTCAGCCCCTCCATCATGTGGTCCTTCTGGGTGCAGACCACGCGACCAAGAACGCGCCCGAGATACATGCCGACTCCGGTTCCAGTAAGAAATGCCGGCCAGCGGCCGGTACGCCCTCCACTCTACCAGAACCCCGCCCACCATGCAACATTCCCACGGTCGAGTCTCGTTTCATCCTTTGGTCTTCGTCCGTCCTGCATCTGCGGATGCGGTCCTGAAACCGATGCTTTTCTACGGAGTATCTCCGTGGTGAAGCGGTCTTTGCAACCTGTGGTTCTCATTCGAATGCGTGGGCGGGATTGAATTTTGGGCCGGGGTGGGGCATCATGGAAGTGTCGTATTTCACGAAGGAGGCGCGCATGAAGCCGCTGAGTCAACGTTACGACGCCTTCATCTGGGACTGGAACGGCACTCTCATCGACGACATGAGGGTCTGTGTCGAGATCCTCAACCGCAGTCTTGCATCGCGGGGATTGCCGCAGTTGTCTGCTGAAAAATATCTCGAAATATTCGAATTTCCCGTGGTCAACTTCTATCGGAGCGCCGGGTTCGACTTTTCGAACGAGCCATTCGAGAAGATCGGCATGGAATACATCAAGGCGTATGAAACCGCCATGTACGACTGCCGGCTCCATGGGCGGGCGAAGGAGCTGCTCGACCGGCTCCGTTCGAAAGGAAAAAAACAGTATATTCTCTCGGCCCTGTTTGATCACGATCTGAAGCGCATCATCGAGCATTTCGACCTGGCCGGTTATTTTGCGGCGGTTCGCGGCCTCTCGGACCAGTATGCAACCAGCAAGGTCGAGCTGGGGAAGCGCCTCGTAAAGGAGTGCGGCGTCGACGCGGCCCGCACCCTGATGATCGGCGATACGCTGCACGATCTCGAGACGGCGCGCCAGCTCAACATCGACTGTGTCCTGGTGGCCGCCGGCCACAACTCCCACGCCCGGCTTGCGACCGGCGGCGTTCCCGTCTACCGCTCTCTCGATGAGCTGGAGTTCTGACCGGGCGCGGGTCTCCCGGGTCGGTTAGGCTCGGATGTCGATCTTTTGCCCCAGCCGGGGGACGGGCACGCTCCGGCTCTTTTGCGGTGGGTCGGCCTTCGCATCCGCCGGCTGTGCCTGGGCTGGTTGCGCGGCGTTCGGTCGTTCCGCTGCCGCCGGCGCGGCTTCGCGGCGAAGCATCCAGGGCGGCTGGTAGGTATTGTTCTGTGAAATGCGGTCCATGGCTGTTCCTTGCGGCTGAAATTCGTTCCGATACAAGCGTACCCGAACGGATTCCCTCCTGTCAAACGGGGGGTGCCCGCCGGGGATCGGTTGCCGAGCCGAGCCGCTTGATGATCTCGTTCGCGCTTGCCTCGACGGTCTTGTCGGTCACGTCCATCACCTCGAAGCCGCCTTTCGTGAAGATCCTTCCGGCGAACTCGAGTTCCTCGGCGACCCTGTTGGGATCGATGTAATCGGTCCGTTCCCGCATGCCGAGCATGCCGCTCCGGTGCCTTCTGAACGTGAGAAGGCGGTCGGGCGACAGGGTCAGCCCGATGACCCGCGACGCATTCTGACGGAACAGGAGTTCCGGAATTTCCAGGCCGGGCACGATCGGGAAGTTGGCGACTTTCCAACCGAGAACGGAAAGATAGATGCTGAGGGGCGTTTTCCCGGTGCGCGATACCCCGAGGAGAAGGATATCCGCCTCGTGCCAGGTTTCCTGGTTGCGGCCGTCATCATGGGACATGGTGAACTCGATCGCCGCGACACGGTCGAAATACTCCCGGTGAAGCTGCCGGTACAGGCCCGGTTGGCCGAGGGGCGTCATCTCGAGCCGGTTCGCGAGCGTTTCGAGGAGCGGCCCGGTGATGTCGAGGGCCGTGATGCCCCGTCTGTTGGCGACCTTTCGCAGGTATGCGCCGAGCCGGGCTTCGACGAGGGAAAAGACGATGATGCCGTCCGCTTCCGCCGCGAGGTCCACGGCTCGATCGAGTTGAGCGTTCTCGCGGATGTTTCCGAGGGTGACGACCTCGACGCTGGCGTCGGGAAACTGCGCGAGCACCGTGTTCACGACCTGCTCGCCGCATGCCCCGACGCCGCCCGAAACGACGAAGATCCTGAAGGGAACGACTGGTCTGCTCATCTTCCGTCGTGCTCCGTTTCGTAAGGTAATAAACGATATATATCAATAGGTTCTGATTTGCCTTTCACCGAGACGTTGCCCAGGCTCTCGAAGGGCGTTTCGACCGGAAACAGGCTGCGGCAGGAAGAGGAAAACACGATCCGGGGTCGGCCGGAGAGCTTGTCGGCGTGGGCCAGGAGGCGGGCGGCGGTGTTGACCGTGTCGCCGATGACGGTGTGGTCACGCCTCGCTCCCGAGCCGATGAAGCCGCTGATGACCGGCCCGGCCGAGATGCCGACCGAAACGGGGAACGGCGGGCACAGGACGGAGTCGTCTCTCAGGCGCGCCAGCGCTTTCAGAAGACGGGAGGCGTTTTCCGCTTGGGAACCGCCGCGGAAGACGACCAGCAGCTTTTCGCCGATGACCTTGTCGACGTCGCCGCCGGCCCCGATGAAAAGATCGCACAGGAGGGCCGTCTGGCTCGTGAGGGCCTCGAACAGGTCGTCCGTGGGCATCGAGGCCATGCGGCTCTGGAAGCCCGGAACGCCGGTCATCGCGATGACGGCGTCGATGCGCTCACCGGCGGCACCGTCCGCGGCCTCATCCGCATGCGAGGTGCTCTCGGCTGATTTGCGCGCCTCGCTCGACATCATTGTCCTGATGAGTTCCCGCTCCTGCAGACTGCGGGCCATCCGGTCGAACGAGCGCTGCAGGTCGCCGATCTCGTCGGTCCGGTAGTTGACGATTCGCGTTTCAAACCTGCCCGCCGCCAGCTCCTTCATGCCGGCTTCGAGACCGCGGACGGGGGATATCAGATCGACGGCTGAACGCCAGGCCAGGAGAACGGTCGCGAGGATGCCAGCTGCCAGCCAGAGAAACAACCCGTTTCGGACGTTTCGGGTGGCGGCGAGCAGGGGCAGTTCAGAGGCGGCGGCGGCGAGGAACATCCGCGGATTGTGAACGCCTGGCCGGGTTTCGACCAGGAAGGTGAACGAGCCGTTGCCGGTCCGGAAGCTCATCGGCGTGTTCCCGGCCTGTGTCCATCTGGCGATTCCGGCGATCGGCGTGAACATACCGCCGAGGTCGGGCCTGATCATCGTTGCGCAGTGCTGCAGCTGGCATCCGAACAGCGCGAATCGCGACGGATTGTCACGGATGACGTGCTGGAGAGCATCCTGCTCCATGTGCGAAGCGTTGTAGGTGATCGAGATGAAGCCGCGCGGCCGCTCGACGTCGGGCAGCAGAACGTTCGAAATGCCGAAAATGCCGTTCCCGCCGGGCAGGAGGATATGAACCAGGGGGGAGTAGAGGAACGGATAGGAAATGTCGGAGATGAAGACCGACCTGAAGATCGAGAAGGCGATCTCGGTCGCCATCTCCCTCTTGACGGCACTTCCGAGTGGCCCCTCGACGTTCGACCTGGCGGGAGCGTCGCCGAGCGAGCCGAAGAGAAGGCTTGCGACGCTCGAGAGGTAGAATGAGAATCCCTGGGTTTCCGATTCTTCGGCGTCACCCTCCTTGAGATGGAACTTCCACCCCCCGGGCGCTGCAAGAATAATTTGCTTTATATAATAGGGAAGTCGCCCTCGAAGCGAGGCGTCTTTGACGGCGCCGAGCATCGTGGCGAGTGCGGGCTCGTCGGCGGTGTCCGCCGTGCCCGGGGCCTTCGTCGAAGGGGCATGCTGTGAGTTCCGGATCGCCCGCATGATGGCCGGGTGGTTGGCCAGCCGCTCGATGCGGTCCCAGACGAAGGGATACCTGAGCTGGTGGAGACGGTCGACCTCGTCGAGCTGCTGGACGAGGTCGAACCGCTCGTTGCGCGTGCGGATATGGATGTCTTCGGCCGAAAACCTCGCGGTTCCGGCGAGAATGGCCGAAAAGGGAAGGAGCGCGGCGGCGAGGAACCCCGTCAGAAGCTGGCTGAAGAGGGACTTCGCGAGACCGCCCCCTCGGAAGATCGTTCGGAACCAGACGCCGGCGCCGGCCAGATACAGCAGGATCAACGCCGCCGCGACGGGCGGTTTTCGGGTGAAGTCCTCGGCAGACGAGGGCAGGGGAGTGGCGAGTGTGAGCGTCAACTGCGTGTCGGCAATGATCGTTTCGTTTTTCGAGACGACATACCGCACACCCCTGTTTTCGACAAGGCCCGAGGCTGATTCCGAGAGGCCGAGCGGAAAATGAGGAGAGAAAAGGGTGGAGGGAGCCGATGCTCCGCCGGTTGCCGGGCGACTGTCGATCCTGACTTCCATTCCGCTCGCATTCAGCAGTTTGAGAAGGGTGTGCAGGGGAACCTCGTCTCCGGAATGCCGCGGAAAGATAGCCAGCAGATAGCCGATGACGGGGCGATGGCGGTTTCTTCGCGGAGAAAGTGGTGATGCCGAGGTGGCGATATCTGTGCCGCGGATCTCGAAGGGGTGCAGGATGGGGCGCCAGTAAAACCAGGTGTTCTCACCGTTTCGTGTGGCTGGAACGGCCTCGTTCAGCATGCTGACCTCGAGCCGGCCGAGGCCGACATTCTTCCCGACGAGAGCGGGAATTCCAGACGCCACTGCTGGCATGCTCTGGATCGAGGTTCCCTCGAAGTTGCAGGCCCCTTTCGCGAGCAGGTCGCGGAGAAAATGGGGGGTGGTCGTTTCGTCGGTGCCCGTGCAAAAAACGAGAGGCCAGGAGGCGGGTGGGGTCTCAGGCCTGCGATACAGGACCGCAGCGAGCGTCGGGCGGAATTCCAGCGACGCCAGTTCCGACATCGCATCCCTGCAGGCCCCAAGGCGCATCTCCCCGCCTTGGTCCGGATCGCTTCCCTGGAACGCGACGGCCAGCCTGTCGCACACCTGGTCGATCCGGTCTTCGATCATGTGAATCACCGGGTTCGTCACCCGCAGTTTCAGCATCGCCATGTCGTGCGTCTCGAGCGCCTCTCGCACGGTTCGCCCGAGCGTGCCGTTCAGCCGCGAGTCCGTCGCAACGAACAGGGAAACGAACGGAAGGGCCAGGAACAACAATCCCGGCAGAAACGCGAACGCCCATTTCCAGCGTATGCCCTCGCTGAACTGGAAACGGGATGTTGATGCGGTCTTCTGATTTGCAGGGGAGAGGGGCGGCATGAACGAGTTTTCTTCCGGTGAGGGAGAAACGAGATTTGCCTTTGTAGATATAGAATCAAAAATATAATCTTCGGGAACGGCGATGGCCAGCGTTGACTGTTCGTGGCCGGGGACCGGCAGCGCGTGGGCGGAGTATTCGCCGAGGAGGGGCGCCAGCGCGGCATCGACGGCGATCGGATACATCGGGACAAGCTTGGTCAGGGCCTCGAGTTCGGCGGCCCGCGCGATCGCTGGACCGAGAAGGGCGAAATCGAGGCGAGTGGAGGGGTGGCCGATGGCACCGCTGAGAAGGCGGCCGCCCGCGATGCCGATTCCCGCCTGGTAGGTAAATGATCCGGCGGCCCGACGTTCGCGGTTGATCGATGCCATGGCCCCGAGCATCGCATGGCCTGCCCGGATGGCGCGGATGACAGCGGGTGCGCGGTCCGGCGACTCGATGAATACCGCCTGGATCGCGTCGCCGATGAACTTGTCGATCCGACCGCCCTCGGCCGCGATCAGGGGCGCCATTGCGGCGAAATGCCGCTCGAGAAGGTGCGTGATCTCAGACGGCGGTCTGGTTTCGCAGAGTGGGGTGAATCCCCGGATGTCCGAGGTGAGGATGATCCCGTCGAGCGTGCCGGCCGAAAGGGCCATGCCGGGATCCGCGGCGCTTTCCAGCGTTGCGATCGCCTGGTCCGATACGAGCGAGGCGAGGCGTCGCCGCTCGCGCAAACCCTCGACCATGGCGCCGAAGGCGACGCTCAGGCGGCCCAGTTCGTCCGGGCGCGGATCGGTGATGGAGACGGACAGGTCGCCGCGACCGACATTCTCGAGCGCTTCCCGCAGGGCGAGGATCGGCCGGAGCATCCGGCGGGCGGTGATCCGCCCGGAAAGCAGCACGAGCACCATGCAGAAGACGGCGAGCATCGAGACCAGCATCCGGCGAAACGATTCCTCGGCCTGAATCACGGCCGTATCGGCCGCTGCGGCGAAAACGAAGCCCTGAAATCCGCGGGAGGGAAGGGCGATGCGGGCCGTTTCCGGCGTGATCTCGATGACCGGCCCGTTGCGCTGGGCGGCGCTTCTGGCGACGTGCTGCAACTGGTGGAGGAGCGCCGCGGTTTCATGGCGCGTCGCCGGCGTGAGACGCGCCATCCGACCATGCCGGTGCCGGTATGCCGCGAGAAGGCCGCCTGGAGTGCGCAGCTGCGCCTCGGCCAGGTTGTTCAGGATGATGCGATTCGCCAGATCGTCGGCGTTCCAGGCGATGATGACCGCGTACGTATCGATTCCGTCGATGGCGACGAGGTCATACAGGATGTTGGCCCGACGGGGGCCGACGTGGTAATCGAAGGGCGCGGCTCGTGTCTGTTCGGCTTCGCTGGCGATCGAGTTGCCGGTCGCCCCGTCGTATCCGGCGATGAAGGCTTTGTCTTCCTCCGTCAGCGTCTCGGGGCCGATGGCGCCCGGACCGGCCTGCCTGACGCGGTTGTTTCGAAGCGACCGGAGGAGGCCGGTCCGGCAGAAACGCATCAGGCCTTCCAGGGCATTGAGGGGATACCCCCGGCTGGACGATGCGCGCATCAGCCCCTGGCTGTCCATCACGGCGACGAACATCAGCTGGTTCTTCCCGTGTTCGTCGCGGAACTGGTTCCTGATCAGATCGAGCAGCCCCGGCGCGTCCAGCCCGTGCTTCGCCAGTCGTTCGCGAAGAACCGGAGCCTGGAGCATTCTCAGAAACGACGTTTGAAAACTTCCGGAAAGCCGCTCCCGGGCTGAATCTACTCCTTCGAGGGCGCTTCGGATGCGTGTGATGACGGCATTGCGCTCGGTGTTCGCCGATTCGCGGATGAACGCATGGCTTCCGATGAGCATCAGACTGATGGGAAGAAGCGCCGAAAGCGCGAACAGAGCCGAAAATCGAATCCCGAAGGGCAGCGCCGGCCAGGCGCCGAGCAGGACGCCGCGTGTCACGAACAGCAGGATGCCGCCGCAGACGAGGAGGTTCGCGAGGAAAACCGGCACGGGCAGATGTTCTTTGGGAATGTCCGGTTTCAGCAGGACGGCCATGTGCCTGCCGGTCGTCAGGTGGCGTGTGAACAGCCTGCCCTCGTCGAGACGGAGATTGGACGGCGTTCCTCTGATCTCCCAGTCCGACCGGTTGGAATGCGGTCTCAGATTACGCCGCCATCGGCGGAAACTTTCGGATTGCATGAGGGGCCCCGGCAGGAGATCGTGAACGTTGCTGCGGAGCGTGCGGACGAAGCCGGCGGGGGCCCCACCGCGCCGACGATGCGCCCGGAGCGCCGAGGCGAGACCGAACGTCGTCACGGCGTCGAGATCGCGGAAGATCAGAAAAAATCCACGCCGACGACCGTCCGGGAGGATGACGCCGTTCCAGAGCAGCAGGGCCGAGGCCCGCTCGTGGATCACCCGGGTAGGGATGCTGCGTTGATACATGGCGAGATGGGAGGCGCTCTGCCCCGTGCCGAACGCGGTCACGAGAAGTTTCTCGCCCCGTTTGAGCGCCGGGGGTGAAAGTCGGGCGTTCAGCGCATGATGGGCGAGGCAGGCGAACGCCGTCGAAAGAACGCGGGGCGGAAGTTTCATCGGGGATGAGGCAAGCACCACGCGCGGCGGCCTGTCGCCGGCATCGGGCACGTCGTCCTCGAACACCCAAAGATCGTGGGGAACGTCGAGACCCGCCACCCAGGTCGCCGGGGGAAAATGGGCCGGCAGAGGCTCATTGCGTGACAGCAGGACCCGGAGAGCGGCCGCTGACCGCTCGAGATACGGCGCTGCGGCTGCGCTGTTGGTCAGTGTTTCAAGTTCCCGCCGGGCGTCGCTTTCGAGACTGCGCTCTTGCCATGCTCGCTCGCGGGCCGCGAGAAACGATACCCCTGCATTGATCGAGGCGAACGGCACCGCCAGCAGGAGCAGAAACAGCAGCAGGCCCGAAAGCGGCGTGCCGGACCGCAACGTTCCCGGCGGCGGTGCGGCGACGCCATTAATAATATTAAATATATTATTGTCGTTCACGAAAAAAAACGTCTTGGCGATGGAATTTCGGACCGGTTCGGAGTATATCAGAACCTCGAACGTCGTTCGCATCCCATTCCATTCCGAAAGTCACCGCATCGCATGATCGATCTTCATCGCAACCGTTTCATGTCGGCGCATACGGCCGGCCTCATGCTCGTCATCGTCGCGGCGACCCTCTGGAGTTTCGCTGGTGTCGCCGTCAAGCGTCTTCCGGGGCTCGATCCGCTCGCGATCACCGGCTGGCGCAGCGTGTTCGCGCTTCCGGTCATCCTCGCCGTCTGGGCGAACTGCGGTGTCGCCGTCAGGCCGGGCACGAGGCGGGTGATGCTCGGCTCGGCCTTGTCGTATGCCGCGATGGTGATGCTGTTCATCTCGGCCACCCGCATGACGACGGCGGCAAACGCGATCGTTCTCCAATACA
>JAGOCE010000111.1:6869-11075 GCA_017998915.1 Candidatus Ozemibacteraceae bacterium | reverse complement strand
GCGCCGAAGAGCGAGCGGGAAGTCCACCTGGTCGAGAGCGTGTTGATGCCACCGGCCCACGACACCGAACTGCTGGTGGAACTTGCCCAGCGTCAGGTTGAGATCTTTCGAGAAACCGACGCGAGAGATGTAGGCTTCGCAGATTTCCGTTCCTTCCTCCTGGATGGGGAACGAGGCTTTGAACCGGGTATCGGGATCGAGATAGCATTCTCCGTGAATGCCGAGCGAGCGGAACGTGCCGCGCGCCTGTTCGCGTACGTCTTCTTGCGAGCGGAACTGGGCGATGACGTCACCGGTCATGCTGATCTCGGGATTCAGCGCTTGCTGTCCCAGCTCTCCGGCCTTGAACGTGACCGACTGCGCCGATGGAGCAGATACCGTACTCGTTTCCAGCCCAGCCGCTCCAAGAGCTCCGGCTGCCGCGAACCGGAGTCGCTCCTTCTCATCGACAGGCGTCGTTACGCCCTGTGCAGATTGTGCCGCCAGGCCGGCCGGCTGGCGAGTTTCGGAGCCGAGCCGACTCACCTTTTCCTCGAGACGTGCGATGGTCGCTTCGTATTTTTCCCGCATTGCCGACATCTCCGACCGCATGCCGGCAAGCTCTTCGCGCAGGGCCGCAATGTCGTCAATCGAAACGTCTTCCGCCTTGCACATGCTTTGCAAGCAGGGTGCAAGGACGAAAACGAGCAGGCAAAAAGCAATCGTTGTATATTTCACATTATTCTCCGATCATGCACTGAATCACCGGCAGGGTGCCGGCGGTCTGCGGAATTTCCGAAAACCGGGGGGGGTCAGCTCACGATGGGAGGGCCACGCGGCAGGCATGGCCGAAAGACGCCCTGAAGGTCGTGAAAACGAAGAGCGTCCGCAGAACGACGGACGAAGAAGATGTTCAACAGTGGCTCGTCCGCCGATTCGACATCGCTCGAACGCACCAGATCGGACAGCGAACAGATCAGACAGTGTTCGGCCGGACAGGGAACGACATTCGCGGGAGTTGACCATCGCGGAAGGTAGTTCGCACCAGCGGACTCCACAGCTTTTCCCGTTCTCTCATGATGGCCGTAAGGCTGTACGTCGCATTCGTCTCCCGTTTCTCCAGGTGACGCCAGATGCACATGCGGAAAGTTGGGACAGGCATGTTCATGCCCATCATCATGACGGTGGTCGCAATGCCTGCTGATGACGAAATGCAGCAACCCGGCAGCAAGGAAACACACCTGAAGAATCAGGCACAAAACCGCTACCGATTTCCACCATCCGTGTTTCATGAGCACCACTTTCGACTTGCAGTCATCAGGAATGTCTATCAATCCAGCGCATCGGTTATGAACATTGGACCGATTCAGGGAGTATATATCCACCTCCCAGACCAGTCAAACCCATCACCTCACTTGCTCAACTCATGAACCTCGATGAACATCCCGCCGTCACCCTCGATCAGTCATGTCCAGGCTCCCTCCGCTTTTCTCTGCATCGGGCGATTTCGCAAACAGCAGCGGGAACACGATGTCGCTCGTGCAGCACGGTACCCAGACCGCCAGGAAAAGGAACGCGGCGATTCCGAAGAACCGCATCGCCGAACACGTGCTGTCCATTGCCATCGTGATATGGAACAGCGACGCCCATGTGCTGAGCAGGACATGCCCTGCGTGAGGGACCGTCGTCTGCATCCGCAATACGCCTACCGCGATGCCGGCCAATGCAAGCGGGTTCACCAGCCACCATTTTTCGATGAATCCGAGGTGCAGGCCCCGATGCGGAAGATTCAGCAACCATTCGCCCACATATGGAATGATGCTGTCGCTCACGGTGGCAATACCGACAGAACCGATATATCCGACCCACAGAGTTCTCCAGATGCCGCGGCCGCCATGGATGCGAAACATCGCGACCGTCACCAGGGCGCTCAGAAAGACATGAAGCGGATGCAACGCCCAGAACAGAAAGTTGGAAACCTCTCGCGGCACGCTTGCACTCATCATTCCCATCATGATGACAAGGCCGGTCAACGTGCCAAATGCCGTGAACGGAAAATGAGCGCGCAACTCGCCAAAAATCACCCTGGCGTTCGCTACCATCACGTTTCCCCTTTGCAATCGGCCCGAATTCAGTCTCTGGAACGGACTTCCGCTTCACCGGTATAATAGATATCGCTATCGCGATGAATAGCTCGAACGCGGCCGGATCGGACGAGGGTTCCAAGATATTTCGAGAGTTCGTTCAGATGCATGCCGAACACCTCGGCAATCTGCGCCGCCGTGCAGGGACGACGACGCAGCATCTCGAAAACGGCGTCTTCACTGGCCTGCATGTCCACCGGTTTTTCCGACCTGAACTCGGCGATGACCTCGGCCGCCGGGGTGAAAAGAGATGCAAGCCCGGCCAGTCCGGCTGCCGATACCGGCTTTGCATCGGCTTCCGCCGGAGGCCTGACGCAAGTATTCTGATGAACGCAATCTGGCCTGATCAGCCGTGCCGTCTCGGCAAGGCGCTTCACCTGTCCTGGCTCGGCGTTGATACCATCGAGCAGGAACACTTCGAGCCACAGCCGTCCCGGGAATTCGTCGCGGAACAGCCGTTCGCCCTCGACGAGGCGTTCGAAGGTGACGCCGTCGCAGGGGCGGTGTATACGTTCGAACGACTCACGATCCCATGATGTGAGAGTCAACTTCACGACATCCGCGTTCGCGGCCTGTTTTCGCACTTCAGGGCGGTACAGCAGCGTGCCGTTGGTCAGCAGGGCAACCGGAATGCGCGTGCGTTCCCTGACGTAACGGATGATCTCCCCAAACCGCTCGTGCAGCGTGGGTTCGCCGGAACCAGCAAGAGTGATGAAATCCGCGGGTTCCCCGGATTCGAGCCAGGTCTTCAGCTCGGCCATCACCGCATCGGCAGGAACGTATTCCCGGCACCGGTCCGTTTTGCAGGTGGTCGTGCCCAACTGGCAGAAGATGCAATCGAGACTGCACGTCTTGAACGGGGTAAGATCGACGCCCAAAGATCGTCCGAAACGACGAGAGGGAACCGGCCCGAATAAATATTTATACGTATTTTTCATTTTGCCCGCCTTATGTTGCTGGGAACCCGTTCACGGTTGCCGCGAGCGACAAGTGCCAATGGGGTTTTCCTTCGCCGGAATTTCGTGTAAGGTGATCGGCACTCACGTCCTGTCATATCCATGGAGGAATCCGCATGAACATCCACTTCGTCGCCGTCATCCAGGGAATCGTCGAAGGGCTGACCGAGTTTCTGCCAGTCAGTTCGACGGGGCATCTCATCCTCTCGGCGCATCTGCTGGGCTTCACGGGCGAGAAAGCCGACACATTCGAGGTGTTCATCCAGCTCGGCGCGATTCTCGCCGTGGCCATTCTCTACAGGGCACGCATTCTCGACATGCTGCGACGCTGGCGCGACATGCCCTGGTCGAGTCAGCGGCTGACCCTGTGGCACGTCGCGCTGGCGATGGTTCCCGCCGTCGTCCTCGGGCTTCTCTTTCACAAGAAGATCAAGCTGTATCTCTTCTCGCCGAAAACCGTGCTGATCGGGCTCGTCGTCGGCGGGGTGTATCTGATTCTCGCCGAGCGGTTCCAGCCCAAGGTGCGAGCCACGACGGTCGACGAGATGACCTGGAAACAGGCTCTGGGAATCGGCGTTTGCCAGTGTCTCGCCCTGTGGCCGGGCTTTTCCCGCGCCGGCGCGACCATTGCCGGGGGCCTGCTGTTCGGTGTGGCACACATGCCCGCGGCGGAGTTCTCGTTTCTGCTCGCGATCCCGATGATGGTGGCCGCCACCGGAAAGGACCTCTGGTCGAGCCGTCACCTGCTGTCGATGGACGATGCCGGCGTCTTCGCGATCGGATTCATCGTGTCGTTCGTGGTCGCATGGCTCGCCGTGGTCAGCTTCATGCGCTTTTTGAACACCACACGCCTGACGCCGTTCGCCTGGTATCGGTTCGCGCTGGCCGCCGCGTTCGGCCTCTACCTGCTGTCCTGACACACGGTGTCCGCTGAACGGCGCCACCGTCGCACCCGCACAACCGCTCGTCACCACTGAAACATATCACCCGCCTTGCCGGGGATCTTCAGATATGGCAGCATATTCATCGAACTCCGACGATCGTTTCCTGAATGCTGGTTCGGTGCAGGCCGACCTTGAACCCGTCGGCGAGCAGCCATTCCTGCATCTCCGCCAGGCTGCCGGAAC
>JAGOCE010000111.1:0-6769 GCA_017998915.1 Candidatus Ozemibacteraceae bacterium | reverse complement strand
GATCTTCAGATATGGCAGCATATTCATCGAACTCCGACGATCGTTTCCTGAATGCTGGTTCGGTGCAGGCCGACCTTGAACCCGTCGGCGAGCAGCCATTCCTGCATCTCCGCCAGGCTGCCGGAACCCACGTCGTGCCGGCGCCCCTCGCTCTGCAGGATCCGGTCCATCACTTCCAGGCCGTAGGCGCTGAAGTCACTTACGACGATACGCCCTGCGTGTGACACAACCCTGGTCATCTCCTCATACACGACCCGGGGCCGGACGAGGTGATGAAGGACATTCACGGTAATCACCAGGTCGAACGATGCCGCTGTATGAGGCAGTTGCTCGGCGTTTGCGATTTCGAGTCTCACCCGATCGGCACATCCGTCATGGCGCAGGTTCAACAAAGCCATCCGCTGGTCCTCGGCAGAGATATCGACGGAGGTTAGCCGGGCTCCCGCCCGCGCCAGCGCGACCGTCATGTAGCCTTTGCCGGTGCCGATCTCGAGGACCGGCCCCGTCACGGGGCGGACGATGCCGAGAATGAACTCCCGCTCCCGTTCGATATCGTAGCCGAAGCTCTGGTAGAGTTCCCGCCGGGTCTCATACCGCCGACGGATCTCGATCACTTCATCGTCGAGCCTGTCCATACCCGTTCATTTCTCCATTTTTCCCGGAGTCACCCACGCGGAACCGGAACGATGAGTGCTTCGAGACAGGGTTTCAGCATCGGCGTTCCTCCGCCTTCCGAGACGATTCTCAGAGCGCGTTCGCCATCGTGCACCCGCGACCCCGCCAAGTGCGTCAGGCCCGTTCCTCGAAAGATTCCCGGGAACAGAGGCACCGAGGGGCCAAGCAGCACGGCGGCCCGGACGGAGCCCAGTGCCGCCAGATACTCGTCGAGACCGCCGGTGACCAGGGTCGTCGCCGTGATGATCGCCGTCGTACAGCTCTTCAGCGCGCGCAACCCCTGTTCGCGGCTCAATTCATCCGCGGCGGGGTGTTCCTCGACGACATCCAGGCGACAGCCTGACCGGCGGATCTCCGGCATCAGCGGCCCGAAATGCCCGATCATGACCAGATGGTCGGTCGGCTTCAGATCCAGGATGGGAAGGACATCCATACCCAGCGACGGCTCCTGCGCCAGTTGCAGGCCAAGAGCGTTCGCCGTCGCGACACCCAGCATCCTCTTCAGCGAGGAGGCCGGATGCGCGATTTCCTCGAGAAGTTCCAGCGCCGGACGACCGATGAGCGTGCCTGCCTCGGGAAACTGCTGACAGCAGCGGTTTTCCCCCTTCGGCGTCCAGCACAGCCCGACTTCACCCGACGCAAGGCGGACCGCGGAATACCCGAGCCCCATCCGGACATCACCGATTGTGTTCTGTTCGGCGAATGGACGCAGGCCATTATATATATTTATTGCTATACTATTCACCCATCTTCTCCCGATCGGATCCGATCGTTCTGTTCCTCAACGCTGTCAGGCCAGCTTTTCCGCGCCTGAGAACAAGTGTTCGACGCGCAGAACGGCGACCGCAACACGGGCGAATCGGGCGTCGACCCACGTCAACATGTCTTCATATATCGGACCGGATGCAATGTATTCGATCGTTCCCTTGGCCTGATACGCCGTGTGGTCTTTCGCGATGAACAGGAGCGAGCCCCGGCTGCCGTTTTTGATGTTGGCTCTGGTCTTGTGGAATTTATTGTCGGCAATGGCGATGCGGCCGTCCGAAAGGAGTTTCACGGACATGACATAGATCGCGTTCGGCGTTCCATCGGCATCGACAGTCGCCAGCACGAGCGGGCCGTCTCGCTTTTCCCATGCTGTTTTCAGGGCTTCTGGTTTCAGGGGCATGTTTTGATTCCTTTCATTCGGAGATTGCATCGTCGTTTTCGTAGCGGGCGAGGTATCAGACGCCCTCGCCGGTCCCACAGGTTCCGCCCCGGGTCAGGCAGGCTCTCAGCCAATAGCGGTGCTGATACAGGTGAACCGCCATCACGACGAGAAACGCGACGGAAAGCCAGAAGTGAACGTCGCCCCAGTCGTGACGATCCATTCCCCAGAGCAGTTTCGGACCGGCTGCATCGCCTGGAGAAAAGTCGTGGCCGTGTCCGGCCCCATGGCCGTGACCGCCGTGTCCCGAGCCAGGCGGAAGATGCCATTTGATGATACCGCCGGTGAGGGCCACCAAAAGCAGCAGCACGAAACCGGCAAGATCGATGACGACGATTCCGCTCAGCATGTCAGGCCTCTTCGCGGCCCGCGAGGGTAACGCCCATCCGGTTCATCAGCGGCTGTATCGCCTCGGAAAAGGCTTGCGCGGCAGGACGTTTCGCATACTTCTGCACATACGGTACCCCACCATCTCCGGCGCCCATCAGTTCCGGGTCGATCGGGATCCGGCCGAGGAATGGCACGCCCATGTCGGCGGCCATCGTCTCGCCACCGCCTTTGCTGAAGATCTCGGTCGTTTCGTTGCAATGGGGGCAGACGAAGCCGGACATGTTCTCGATCACACCCAGCACGGGCAGGTCGAGACGGTGGCAGAAGCTGATCGAGCGACGCACGTCGGCAGTGGCGACCTGTTGCGGGGTCGTGACGATGATCGCACCGTCGGCCTTTCCGATCAACTGCACGATGCTGAGCGGCTCGTCCCCGGTACCGGGCGGGCAGTCGACGACCAGCGCGTCGAGCGGGCCCCAGTCGACGTCGGCCACCAGCTGTTCGATGACCCCGGCTTTCATCGGGCCGCGCCAGATGACGGCGTCGTCGTTTCCCTGCAAGAGGAAGGCGACCGACATGACCTTGACGGCCGATGTCAGCTCGACCGGCTTGATCAGCCCGTTTCCCGCTGATTCAGCGCGCGCGTCGGCAAGGCCGAGCATCGTCGGAATCGACGGGCCGTGCAGGTCGATGTCGAGCAGGCCGGCGTGGTAGCCGTTCATGCCCAGCGAGATCGCGAGATTCGCGGCGACGGTGCTCTTGCCGACGCCTCCTTTTCCCGAGAGAACGAAGTATACGTGCTTGATCCGGCACAGGTTTCCCTGGAGCCGCTGTCGCCGGAGGAAATCCTCGGCCGACTCTTCCGGTTTCTTCGTCTTCGAGGAACACGTGGTATCGGAACAACGACTGCAATTCGACGCTGTCATTTCTGAATTTTCCTCATGAAGTATGGAGATGCAGCGCGATCAACAGCCGCTCTTGCGCGAGGCGGGGCCATGAGCATGGCCGTGCTGGTGGGTGTGGCCGTGGGCATGGCCGTGGCCGTGCGTGTCGGTGCAGACGTGGTCGGGGCCGTGGCTGCACGTGTTGTCGCCGTCGGTGAGGGTGCCGGCGAGATACTGGCGCACGATTTCGGCCGGAGGCAGGCTGGGGGCGCCCATCACGACTTTCATACCGCCCTCTTCGAGCAGTTGGCGGGCGCGCATGCCCATGCCGCCGACGATCGCGACGGTCGCCTTGTTCGAGGCCAGCCACTTCGGCAGCACGCCGGGCTCGTGGGGCGGCGGCTGGAGTCGGGTTTCATTCAGAACCGCACGGGCGACGTCGTCGACGTCGAAAAACGCGAACTCTTCACAATGGCCGAAATGTTCGGACAACACGCCTTCGGCGACGGGAATGGCGATCTTCATGATATATCTCCTTATACATTTGCCTTGAAGCGAGCCTGCTGTTCCTCGCCGGAACACTGCCGCTTCACTTCATCGAGAGCGGAAAAGATGTCGTGATGGAGGTCGTCGTAAGCCTCGCACCCGACCGAGAGCCTGACCAGGCCGTCGGTGATGCCGGCCGAAAGCCTTGTTTCACGCGGCACCGAGGCGTGCGTCATGCAGGCGGGGTGCTGGATGAGCGTTTCGATGCCGCCGAGCGAGACGGCCAGCATCGAGAGCGAGACGCTGTTCATCAGGATGCGGCCGGCTTCGACACCGCCGGCCAGCTCAAACGAGATCATCGAGCCCGGCCCCTTCATCTGCTTCGCCGCCAGATCATGCTGCGGATGCGACTTCAGGCCGGGATACGCGACGGAAGCGATCAGCGGGTGGCGCGACAGCTCTTCGGCCAAGCGCTGCGCGTTCTCCTGGGCGACCCGCATGCGCATCGGCAGGGTCTTCACGCCCCGGAGGACGAGCCAGGCCTGGTGCGGGTCGATGGTGCCGCCCATCTGCACGAGGACGCTCTTCAGGCGCGCCGCGAGTTCAGGATTGCGGGTGATCAGCATGCCGGCCACGACGTCGCTGTGGCCGTTGATGAACTTCGTCATGCTGTGCAGCACGATGTCGGCGCCCAGGTCGAGCGGCCGCTGGAGCATCGGGCTGCAGAACGTGTTGTCGACGACAACCACCGCCCCGGCGGCATGCGCGATCTTCGCCGCCTCGGCGATGTCGGTGATCGAAAGCGTCGGGTTGGCCGGCGTTTCCAGGTAGAGGAGCTTCGTGTTCGGGCGCATCGCCGCCTTCAGCTGGTCGAGCTTCGACGTATCGACATACGTGGTTTCGATACCAAAGCGGGTAAGTTCGCGCTCGGCGAGGGTCCGCGACGGGCCGTAGACCGAGTCGGTCGAGACCATGTGACAGCCATTCCCCAGCAAAGCCAGGTAGGCGGTGCTGACGGCCGCCATGCCAGAAGCCGTGGCGATGCCGATGCCGCCGCCCTCGAGTTCGGCGATGCAGGCTTCGAGGGCCGCCGTCGTCGGGTTGCCGAGCCGGGTGTACTTGTATCCGTCGCTCTGGCCGGAAAACCTTGCGGCGCCGACCTCGGCGCTCTCGAACGCGAAGGTGGACGACTGGTAGATCGGCACGCTGACGCCGCCGAACAGTTCGTCGGGATGCTGGCCTGCATGGATACAGGCGGTATCGAACATCTGCGGGTGGGACGACTTCATTTCTTCTCCTTGATATACTTCATTTACTATCTTTTGTCGAAAGACCGATTTCCATCGCCATTCGCGCCAGGGCTTCGCTCCAGGGCGAGGGCGGCAGAGAGGGGACCGGTACGCCACGCCGGATTGCCGTGGGAACTGCCGGGTCATACGGCAAGCGGCCGACGACAGGCAGATCGCGGGCATGCGCCCACTCTTCGATCTGCTGCGCCATTCCCGTATGCAGGTCGTATTTGTTGACGGCCAGCCACACCGGCCGGCGAAAGTGCCGGCACAGGTCGAGCACCCGCTCGGCGTCGGATCTTCCCGATGGGGTCGGTTCGGTGACGATCAGCACCTTGTGGGCACCGGTCAGAGTGGCGATGACGGGACAGCCCGAGCCGGGCGGCCCGTCGGTAAGCAGAAGCGGCATTCCGTGGACTTCGGCGTATTCACGGGCTTTCTTCCGCAGCAGGGCAACGAGTTTGCCCGAGTTTTCACCGCCCGGCTCGAGCCGGGCGTGGAACAGACGGCCCCATGGGGTGTCGCTCTCACGCCAGGTGCCACCCACGGTCTTTTTCATGACGATGGCATCGGCCGGGCAGACGCGCTTGCACAGGCCGCACCCATCACACGCGTCGGCATCGATCGTCATGATGACGCCCCGGTCGGGCCGCATGGCGGCCGGATGCACGGCGTCGAAGCGGCACTCGTCGGCGCATTTTCCGCATGCGCGGCACAACGACGGCTTGATGACGGCTTTCCGCCGCCCTTCAAACCGCTGCTCGGTCGCCTGGCGCGCCTGGAGAACGAGTTCGAGATTGGCGCCGTCGACATCGGTATCGGTGAGGACGGACGTACCGCACCAGGCCGCGAGCGCTGCTGTGACGCTGGTCTTGCCGGTTCCGCCTTTTCCGCTGATGATCACCCATTCGGTCAGCATGGTCCCTCCAGGTGGCGACGCAGGTCGTCGTACTGCTTCGCCCATTCGGCGCCGGCCTCGATCATCGGCCGGCCCTCGGCGTATGCCGCGGCCACCGCGCGATCTTCGGAGAACCGGGCGATGACGGGAACGGCCCGCGCGCGGCAGAGGTCGTCGATCGCCGCGTCGTCACCGATCGAGCGATTGACGATCACCTCGACCGGAAGTTTCATGCGGCGCACGGCCGCCATCGCCAGCTCGAGGTCGTGCAGGCCGAACGGCGTCGGTTCGGTCACCAGCACCAGCCGGTTCGCGCCGCGCACGGCCGCCATCATGGGGCACGACGTTCCGGGCGGGGAATCGACGATGGTCAGGTCGTAGCCGGGGGCCGACTCGCGGGCTCGCCGGTGCAGTTCGCGGATCAGGGTCGGGCTGAGCACCTGGCCGACGTGCAGCCGGCCCTGCCAGGCCTCGAAGCCTTCGCCACGCCAGTGCATGATGCGGCCGATCTCCTGCGAGCCGTTCTCGATCGCCTGCGCCGGGCATACCACGCGGCAGCCCTCGCAACCGTGACACATGTCGGGGAACACCATCACGCGGTCGCCGAGGACGGCCAAAGCCTGGTAGATGCAGAACGAGGCACACTCGCCGCACAGGGTGCAGCGGGCCGGGTCGATGCGGGGCAGCATCGCTTCGACCGGAAACGTCTCGGGCTCGCCGAGGCCGAGAAAATGATGTGCATTCGGCCCCTCGACGTCGGCATCGACGAGCTGGACCCGGCGGCCGGCCCGGAGGGCGGCCCTGGCGAGGCTGACCGCCACGCTCGTCTTTCCCGTGCCGCCCTTCCCGCTCGCGACGGCGATCCAGGGTGCCGGACGACCGAAGCCGCCGACCTTCCCGGATGTTGTATCGTTTGAGCTATTCATCAGACATGTTTGGCGGCGCCGGGCTGGCCGATCACCGGAAGCTCGTTCCGGCGCCAGGCGGCGAACACGTCGCG
>JAGOCE010000110.1 GCA_017998915.1 Candidatus Ozemibacteraceae bacterium | reverse complement strand
GGGTGCCACGACGATCGACGAGATCAAGCGCCTGGTGCGCGCCGGGATGGGGCCCTGCCAGGGCCGCACCTGCCGCCGCCTGGTGTCGCAGATCATCAGCCGCGAGCTCAAAAAACCCGCGGGCGATATCTACCCGCCGACCTTCCGGCCGCCGAACCGGCCGGTTCCCTTCAAGCTGATCATGAACGAATACGCGGAACAGCTCGAAGCCGAGAAGAAGGCCGCCGAGAAAGCCGCTGAAAAGGCCGCAAAGGCCGCCGCGAAGAAATCCGCACCGAAGGGAGGGAAGAAGGCATGAAGACTTCCTTCGACGCAATTATTATAGGTGGCGGTATACTTGGTGTCAGCACTGCGTATGAGCTGGCGAAAGCCGGCATGAAGAACATCTGCGTGATCGAACGGCGGTATCTCGCCAGCGGCTCGACCGGCCGGTGCGGCGGCGGGTTCCGCCAGCAGTGGAGCACCGAGGCGAATACGCGGCTTGCCATCAGGTCGGTGCGGCGTCTCGAGCACATCGAGGAGGAGCTGGGCTACAAGACCGAGTTCTTCCAGGGTGGCTACCTGATTCTCTCGCACAGCGCCGAAGAGACGGCCCAGTTCGAGAAGAACGTCGCGATGCAGAAGCGGCTCGGCCTCGACGTGAAGATCGTCGACCGGGCCGAGGCGAAGAAGATCAATCCCTATCTCGACGTCGACCGGATCGAGTGCGCGACCTGGTGCCCGACGGACGGCCACATCAGCCCGTTCCTGCTGACCCAGGCCTACGCCAACGCCGCGCGGCGGCTGGGCGCCGAGATCCATCTCTGGACGAACGTGACGGGCCTGATGAAGAAGAGCAACGTGTTCTTCGTCATGACCGACAAGGGCGTCACCTACGAGGCGCCGATCCTGTTCAACTGCGCCGGCAGCTTCTCGCGCACGGTTGGCCAGATGCTCAACGTCGAGATCCCGGTCGACCCGTACCGGCACGAGATCCTCGTGACCGAACCGGTCGAGAAGCTCTGGAACCCGATGATCATCGATTTCGGCATCGGCCTCTACGCGCGCCAGGAGCACAGCGGCGGCGTCGTGATGGGCATGGGCGACCCGAACGAGCCGGTCGGCACGTTCGTCGGGAGCTCGATGCACTTCATGTTCGAGATGAGCCGCCGGTTCACGCTGCTGTTCCCGAAACTCGCCGGGCTGCGCATCGTGCGCCAGTGGGCTGGCCTGTATGAGATGACCGCCGACGCCCAGCCGGTCCTTGGCCCCGTCGACGAGGTCGAGAACTTCTACCAGGCGAACGGCTTCTCGGGCCACGGCCTGATGCTGGCACCGGCCGTTTCCGAACTTCTCGCCGAACAGGTCACCAAGGGGAAGACCTCCCTCCCGATTGACGATCTGCATGTCCGCCGCTTCCGCGGCAAGCGCGAGTTCCACCGCGAAAAGTCCGTCGTCTGACGCCGGCTCCAGAAACAAAATCCCGCCCCCCTCCGGGGGCGGGATTTTTGTTCGGACAGATGGTTTGTCTTCGGCCTCAGGGTTTATAGAATTCGAACCGATGGCCTTTTCCGTCGAGAAGGATGAGTGCCACGCCCCAGTCGCCTTCGGCGGGATACCAGAGCAGCTTGACATCGTGCCCCTTGAATTCGGTCATCTGCAGTCTCGTGAGAAAAATGCCGCGAACCGAGTCGGAGGCGAAGCGAGCGCTGTCCGACAGGAAGGGGAACCGGTTGCGGATATCCGTTTCCTGGACGCCCCGGATCATGAAACTGCGGTGGGCATCGTGCATGATATGTTGCTCAAAAATCGGCAACGTGCATGGCTTGCCGGAAATATCCCAGAAGAGGTAGTCGGGATTCTTTAATTTATATGGCCCAAAATAAAAGAAGGCCGCGAATGCGACGATGCCAACGAAGAACGCCGTCATGAAATACTTTTTCATCTTCCTTGCTTTCGGCAGGAATGGCTGCTTTCCTGAGCGATTCGATCGAAAGAGCGCGCACTCGATGCCGGATCAACTGATCGAGCCGATCCAGCCGACGAGCAGAAAGCGCGGAACGCGGCAGGCGAGGCTGGTGACGAAGACGATGACGGGCGGCAGTCGGTGAATCCCGGCGATCCAGCAGGTGGCGCTGAAGGGAACGGGAGTGACCGCGCCGACGACGACGATCATGCAGCCGTACCGTCGGAAAATTCGGCATCCGGCGCGCAGAAGGTCGTTGCCGAACCAGCGCCGGAACCGCCAGGGGCCGACCCTGCGTCCGATAGCCCAGCCCAGCAAACCGCCACAGGCGCTCGCCACCCCTGCCACGAGCGCTGCCTGGAGAGGCCGCTCGCCGCCGAACGCCGAACCGAAGACAAACACGTCGGGCGGAATCGGCTGGATGATGCCGTCCGCGAGAACGGTGAGAACGAACAGGGCCGGGTCGCCCCAGATGTTGACCAGATACGTCGCAACCTCTTTCAGCTCGTCGTGAAAGTGGCTGAATATCCAGAGTCCGGCGGCAAGGCCCGCGGCCAGAATCCATCGGGAAAGAGGGACGCGCAGGGGATTCATCGTGGCGGCCCTCCGGCGGACGGTGCGGGATCCTCGAGCGCGTGGGGCGAGAGGCCCCGGAGGACGCCGACGAAGAAGATCATGCCGATTCCCCCTGCAAAGCCGTTGTTGTACAGGTTCAGCCAGCCGTGAACCTCGCCCAGATGCATGGCCAGAGGGAGATGAAGCATGCCTGCGGCAAGACCGGCGATCGGGCCGAACCGGCCGCAGAAGGGTGCGACGGTGCCGGAATACAACGCCGCGATGACCGGACCGGGATCGCCGGGGGACCATATCTTGGGAAGACAGATCAGATACAATCCCACGATCGGCGGCAGGATGTTTCGCGGGTGCTTTCCGAGGCCGCCGAACGCCGTCATCGCGGTGATTGCGGCGAATGTCGGCCCGTTGACGGGGCCGCCGACGAAGTCGAGATAGGCGAGTCCGCAGCTTCCGACCAAGGCCATGTTGAAGAAGGCCGGGCCCAGGCCGCCGACCTCGATAAAGTTCGATGGCAGCCGGCCGGTTTCCGAAAGAATCGCCTTCAGCCCTGCCGCGAGCGTCTTTCCCCGTCTCTGCGAAAGAGCGATGCCCAGAAGCGCCAGGCTGGCGAGCAAGATCATCAGGAGCCCGTGGAGAAGTTCGGAAGAGTCGGTGGCGTAGAGGTAGACGGGCGTGGTTTTCAAACCGAAACCGCGCATCAGTGTCGAGGCGATGATGCCCAGAAATCCTGCCGCCGTTCCGACGTTGTAAAGACTGAATCCCTGATGGAGGGTGAGGACATGGCTGGAAATGCTTGCGAGAAGAAACCCTGCGATCGTTCCGGCAATGGCGCCACCGGCCAGGCCGGCGGCCCCGAAACCGAATCCGAAAGCGAGATTGCTGAAAAGAGGCGCGAGGCACGTTCCGAGAAACATGACAGGGCCCAGATCGCGGAGGGGCTTTCCGGTGGCCCGGCAGAACAGCGCGACACCCAGCATATGGGGCCAGACATTCAGCACGTTCTTTCCGCAGAGGCCGAACGCGGGAACCATCAGGCCGCACAACAGCAGATAGCCGGAATGCTCCATGCGTATCAACCACAGGATGGCGCTGATGATGCATCCCAGGAGGCCTGCGTTCACCAGTGCGGGACCGAGCCCCCCGACGAGCGTGTAATCGGTGAGAAGCAAACTGGGAGAGCGGAGGATGCCCCAGAACCCTGCAGGTTCCGTCCATGGAAGCGCGCTTCCGATTCCCAGGAGGAGCAGGCTGTTGCAGAGAAGAACGAGCCGGATGATCGTCTGGTCTGTCATGAGCATCACGGTCAGGATATCACGACGGAAACCCGGAAAATGCGTGCCGGTACCCTGGCGGGCTCGGGAAAAATTGATATAATGAGAAAATCGGGAACTCACTTTACCAAGGAGGTCGTTCATGTTCCAATACCTCAGAAAGCCCCTTCTTGCGGCCTGTATCGCCGGTTTGTTCGCTTGTGCCGCTGATGCGCGGACGGCTCCGACGACGGTTTCGACCGACAACGATCCCCTGCATGACGATGCGTTCACGATCTGCACGCCCGTAACCACCGGAAGTGGCATCATCACTGGAACGCTGGGGAAGATGCTGAACATTCCGAAGACGGTCAAGATCAACGACGTTGGCTTCCTGTTCAACGCCCTCGGGATGGATGCCATCCAGGTCACGGCCGGGAGCCCCAAGGGATACCATGCGACGACCGTCCTGCCGTATCTCAAGGGCAGCAAGGAGATGCAGGACTCGCTGAAGCTGCGCCGGACAGCCCGGCAGCTGAAATTCCAGGTCGTCAGCAAGATGCTCAAGAACGTGCCGGAAGACAAACTCACGGCCGACCAGAAGCAGGCGATCACCACTTTCCTGTCGCAGCAGGCCGGATCTTCGCTGGTCGTGCTCGAAAAATCGCCCATGCCCTCCTTCGTCCCGACTCCCGGGCCGTGCATGATTCCGCTCGGCATGGAGCGCGTCGAGGCGAAGACCGGCAAGCGTCTCGGCCTCGAGACGTCCGGTATCTGCGTGCTCGATATCGAGTCCGAGGGCAAGAAGCTGTTCTCGGTGAGCGACGCCCTGAACAACGACACGCTCGATCTCGTGCTCGCACACGAGAACGCCCATGGCATCATGTTCGACATGTATGGGCGGGCGTTCGGCGCCATCCAGCGCATCTCGACCAACGGCCACGACGCCCCCTACATCACCGATCTCGGCATGGCTCTCATCGAGGGCTGGGCCGAAGCATTCGAAGCCGTCTACGGCCCGGCGAATCCGAAACTCGCCGAGAAAGATCGCAAAAAATATAATATTTCAGAATTTTTGTATGGCCGCCAGGACCCGATCCGGCGTGACCGGTATATCTGGGCCCGGCCGACCGGCAAGAAGACCGGCGTGCTCAAGAACGGCCTGCAGTTGGTCTGCACCGAAGGCGTCGTGGCCGGACAGTTTTACGACATCCTGACCAGCCGGGCCATAACGGCGGCCTATGAAAAGTGCATCTCGGTCATGTTGCTCGCCCAGCCGGAGAGCTATCCCGCGTTCGTTCGCGAGTTCGTGAAAATGTATCCGGACGACACGAAGGTTCTCTATCGCATTCTGCTCGAGGGGCTCAATTACGTGACGATGGACCGCCAGGCGGCACCATTGTATAAGGCCTACTACGAGGCGAAGCTCGCCTACGTGGCGAAGAAGCTCGACAAGGAAGCTTTTGACAAGGCGAAGCAGGCGTTCGTCTCCTTCAAGGAAGACCTGTTCGAGAAGGCCATGAAGGGCGCCGATCCGTTCGCGAACGTCGGCCCCGAGTTGTGGTTCTCCGGCGCGCTGAAGCTCGAGGGCGAGAAACGCTCCGGCTCGGCCGAGACCAAGCTGAAACTCGCCGCGAAGTTCGGTGGGAAGAAGGACAACGTCTGGAACTTCAACATGGATCTGAACACCGTCTCCGGCAAGATGCTCGTCGCTCTCGGCGCCACCCCGGAAACGGCTGCGAAGATCATCGCCGACCGCGAAGCGAAGGGCTTCTTCACCGGCAATCCGCTCAAAATCCTCGAGAGTGCTCTCGGCGCCGAGTTCAAGCAGGTCATGGAAAAGAGCAGCCTCAAGCCCTATCAGCCCGCCAAGCCAGGCGACTCGACGAAACAGCTGACAACGCTGTATCCCGAAGACTTCGATCAGATGCGCATCAGTGGCGACAACTGATCCATCCGTTACCCTTTGCGAGGAGTTCCACGCGATGGAGGGTTACCACAAAGATACAAAGGCAGGATAACGAAAGACGGAAATTCTTTGTGCCTTTGTGTCTTTGTGGTGAGCCAGGATCAGAAAGACCGATATAGAAAACACCCCCGGAAGCTTCCGGGGGTGTTTCGTTTCGATCGAGTTATTCTTCGGGGTTGGGGAGATCGGGGTGGGGCGAATCGTCGGTGATGGGCATCATGAAATTGTCGGGCAGTTCCTTTTCCTTGAAGCCCTTCAGCCGAACGGCCGTGCCGTTGCAGACGACCATCACATACTTGCCCATGAACTCGTGGTAATCGACGTCGACACCGACGATCGCGTGTGCGGCGAGGGTCTTGCCCTCCTTGATCATTTCGACAAGGGCGACGTTTTTGACGGACTCGAGTTCTTTTTCAAAACTCTCCACCCGTCTTCCCACCAGATCCTTGAAACCTGCCGCGATGTTGGCCAGCGTGCCGACGCCGAAAACGGCTTCACCGGTGACGAGGCCGAGATACTGTTCGATGACGTGTCCGTCGATGTTGTCGGTCGTTGTGATGAGCATGCGTTCCTCCGCTTCACGAATGCATCAGAGCATCCATCGTGTCTGAGCATGGTATTACGCCTTGTTTGGAGCCGAATGGATGGCGCCCTGCATGCAGAGCTGCTCGATCTCGGCTTCATACTGCCGGATGCGGAAATCGACGGCATTCAGGCGGTCGATCTCTTCCCGGCACTTCTTGGTGATGGCATCCTCGAGCGATTTTTCTTCCTTGCGCAGCGCCTCGATCGAGTTGGTAAGCAGCGTCACCCGCATGCGCTGCTCCGCTGACAGCGGCAGGTCGCCGGTGGAATCCTTCTTCCGGAACAGAGGGATCACGACACCCATGCAGGCCTCCTTTGAACGGTGAGATTTGAACGGTTCGTGTCTTCTTATCGGCGACATTCGGAAGATCGTTGAGCGAAATCGGATTCCCGTTCCCGGTTTGCCATGGCGGGGCGATTCGGTTACAATTTGGGCCATGTCTGAACAACGATCGCCCCGGGAAGCGGGGCGCGCAGCTTTGAGGGGCTTTGCCTGGCTCGCCTTTGCCGGCGGGGGCGCCGCTCTTCTTGCCCTGGGCATCATGCTCGGTGAACCCGCGAAAATCTTCGAGAAGGCCACTGCGATCTGCCTGCAGTGCATCGGCATCGGATGAGCGAACGGCGAACGATGGTCCAGGCGGTTTCCACCGTCCTGACGAACGGCTACCTCAGGGGGTTCGTCACCGGGAATATCTATACCGGGCCGCTGAAGCACGTTTGCGTGCCCACGCTGAACTGTTACAGCTGCCCGGGGGCGCTGTTCGCGTGTCCGGTCGGCGCCGCCCAGGTGATCCTGGCCGGCGGCGGTGGCTTCGACCCGACCGCGCCGCATACCATCTGGACGAAGCTTTCGGGCATTCTTTCAGGCGCGCCGGTATTCGTCATCGGGTTTTTGACCTTGCTGGCCGCATTCGTCGGGCGGGCTTCCTGCGGCTGGGCCTGCCCCTTCGGCTGGCTGCAGGACCTGGCGCACCGCATCCCCGTTCCCTTCGATAAGCGAAATGCCGGCCCGGGATTTCTCCGATACGGAAAATACGTGGTCCTGCTCGTCATGGTCGTGCTGATGCCGCTGTTCGTCGTCGACCGGTTCGGATTCAGCGAGCCGTTTTTCTGCAAGCTCCTCTGCCCCGCGGGCACGCTGGAGGGCGGGTTGATCCTGCCGCTTCTCCAGCCGGATCTTCGCGGCATGCTCGGCCGTCTTTTCGCCTGGAAAACAGTTGTCCTGGTCGTGTTTCTCGGCCTGATGACCGTGTTCCGGCGGCCGTTCTGCAACTGGGCCTGCCCCCTCGGGGCCTGGCTCGGGCCGTTTAACCGTGTCAGTCTGTACCGGCTCGAACTCGACGAGGATCGGTGTGTCCACTGCGGCATGTGCGCGAAGGTCTGTCCCGCCGGTCTCGATGCCGAACGGGAGCTCGATACAGCAGACTGCGTTCGATGTCTCGAATGTGTGAAAACGTGCCCGAAGCAGGCGATCGTGACCGCGGGCCCTGGTCTTGCCGGGAAATCCCCCTGCGATCAGGCTCGTTAGCATGAAGTGAAGCTGATATTTGCTGAAATAATTCCATATAAGGAGATATCTCATGAAACGAATTCTCTGGCTGCTCGTTCTCATCATTGTTCTCGCCATCCCGGGATTCGCGGCTGATTCCGGCCCGGCTCCCGATTTCACTCTCAAGGGCGTCGACGGGAGCGACCTGACCCTATCCTCGCTCAAGGGAAAAGTTGTCATCATCGACTTCTGGGCTACCTGGTGCCCGCCCTGCCGTGAAGAGATCCCCGGATTCATCGAATTGTACAAAAAATACAAGGATCAGGGCCTCGAAATCATCGGGATCAGCGTCGACAAGGACGAGAACAAACTCAAAAAGTTCGTCTCTGACAACGGTGTGAATTACCCCATCGTCAACTTCACGAAGGAAGTGACGGAAGCCTACGGTGGCATCCAGTCGATTCCAACGACGTTCATCCTCGATCATCAGCTGAATATCGTAGGCAAGCACGTTGGTTTCGTCGAGACCGCCGTCTTCGAGAAGGAAATCGAGCCCCTGCTGAAAGCCGCCGCTCCAGTTCCAGCCGTGGCCGAGCCTGTTACCGCTCCGGCAACGGACGTCGAGCCGATCGCAACGACCGATGTGATCGCAGTGCCCGATGCCTCCGCTTCGACCGAAACGGTCGCCCCGCCGGTATCTCCTGCTTCGGATGCTCCTGCCGTCACACAGCCCTGAAATACATCTAAAGATATAGATCCGGCCGCCTTCGGGCGGCCGGATGTTTGCGGCTTGGCAACCCAGTATTCATCCGTCTATCCTGGGGCAAACAATGACATCCTTTCTTCCCCCTGATACCACGATTGAACTGCTCGAATGCACGATCCGTGACGGCAACTATGCCGTGGATTTCAAGTTCACCGAATCGGATACGGCGCAGACCGTCCGCCATCTCGACGCCCTCGGATTCCGATGGATCGAGGTGGGGCATGGTCTTGGCCTTGGGGGAAAAGAAGCCGGGAAGGGAGACATGCCCGGAACCGATCTGCGCATGATCCATGCCGCACGTGGAGCGGCTGAACGGGCGCGTATCGGGGCGTTTTTCATCCCGGGCATCGGAACGAAAGACCAGCTGAAGCAGGCGAGAGAGGCTGGTCTCGACTTCGTTCGCATCGGGAACAATGCAGAAAACGTCGAACGCGCGTTTCCCTTTCTCGAGTATGCGAAAAGTCTTGGACTCATCCCGTTCCTCAACATGATGAAGAGTTATGCGATTTCTCCCGCCACCTTCGCCGATCGGGTTGCGGAGGCTGCTTCGGCGGGTGCGGGGAGTGTGTATTGTGTCGACTCCGCCGGCTGCATGACTCCCGGCCAGGTCGGTGAATACGTTCGGTGCGCCCTCGAGCGCAGTTCGATTCCGATCGGATTTCACGGCCACAACAATCTCATGCTGGCCGTGGCGAACTGTCTTTCAGCGATCGATGCAGGCGCCCGGTTCATCGACAGCACGCTGTTCGGTCTTGGCCGAAGTGCAGGCAATGCTCCGACCGAGATCCTGGTGGCGCTTCTCGAGCGGATGAATCGCCCCTGCGGCGTCGATCTCTTTGCCCTGATGAATTTTGCCGAATCCGCGTTCGGACCCATTCTCGATCGGATGCGCATGCATACGATGCTGGCCGTGGCCGAGGGATATGGGAGATTTCATTCCTCCTTTCTGCCGACCGTCATGGCCGCCGCCAGACGTCACCGAGCCGATCTACGTCGTCTTGTGGCCGCCATGGGGATTCATGACTGTTCAAACCTCGATGTGGCCGAACTGGAACGTTCTGCTGTCCGTCTTGCCGGAACGGCGCAACCATCCGGCCGATCTCTTGCGGCTCTGCCCGAGGAGAGGAACAATCTGATCCAGACGTCTCTGGGTGCCGTCGGTCGGCTCCTCGAAGAACTTTCCGTGACGGCTGCCAAACGAGGAGGAGCGCGGGTCTTGCTGCATCTGAAGCCCAGCCGACAGCGATCTGAAGGGCTCCTGTTGGCCTCGTTCGTTCATGCAGACATGGATGCCGCGATCGGCCGGGTCACCTTCGGCAGTGAAGAGATTCTCGACGACGTGGTGCGGCTCGCGGCCGGAAAGGTTTCGGCGTTCCTGACGGATATCGACCACTCCTGGCTCGGAGATCTGCGCGACCGTCTGGGACACATGGCCGAAACGGCTCCCCTGGTTCCGATCCGGGATGCGCGGATCAAAGGGCAATACCTTCAGGAAGTGCTCGACGAGGCCGCGTGGCGGCACGGGCGTTCGGCCCTTCTCGTGTATGGCTGGGATTCCCTGCTCGGGGAGCTGCTCGAGGGAAATCAATTGTTTTCGAAGATCTTTCTCCTGCCGGGTGCCGTGGAAGAGAAGATCAGAGCTTCCTGCGCCGTCAGACTCGAAAGTCTTCGGGACTGGCGCAATCTTGGTATGGTTTTCGATGTCATCTTGTGCGTGGTTCCGCCCCGCGACGAGGATGCCATACGATTGGACCACCTGCTCGCACCCTGCGGTCAGGTGCTATCGCTCGTTTCAGACGTCGGGGCTCCGGGCGGCAGATTCGACGGGGGGCGTTGGAAATGCGTCAATCTCGATCACGCGTATGCCGGACTGTTTTCGAGAAAATCGGCGATCTCGCGCCTCTGGGCGGATGACGTCGGGAAAGAAGAAACCCTGTGAATGAGGCTGCCCGACGTGGCTGTGAAGCCCTGATCCGAGTGTGCGGAAATGTTCGCCGGGGAGAATCGGCTCTCGTTGTTACGGATGCCACCACCCACGAACTCGGGGAGTGTCTGATGAAGGTGCTTGCCTCGGCCACCAATCGAGCCGAACTGGTGGTGATTCCGCAAGCCAGGATCCATGGCCAAGAGCCTCCCGACGATGTTGCCGAGAAGATGCTGGCGGCGGATGTCGTATTTGGACTCCCGCGCATGTCGATGGCCCATACCCGAGCTCGACTGGCTTCCTCCGTTGCCGGAACCCGGTATCTGAGCCTTCCCGACTACGATTTCGAACAACTGGCGAGTCCGGCGCTCCAAACGGATTTCAGGGCGCTCACGGGCCTTGCGGAGCGGATTGCGGACTTGTTCACGCGGGGTTCTCATGCGCGGCTCGCCTCTGCCGCGGGCACCCGGCTCGATCTTGATATATCTGGTCGTATAGGAAATGCCGCGCCGGGTTGGTGCGGGGGGAGCGGCACCCTGGCTTCGCCGCCCGATGCAGAGTCGAACGTGGCTCCCGTCGAAGGAACGGCGGCAGGAACTCTCGTCA
>JAGOCE010000109.1 GCA_017998915.1 Candidatus Ozemibacteraceae bacterium | reverse complement strand
GAGCAGGACTTTCGCAAGCCATACTTTGATGAATATATTGTCAGGCTGGGCGGCGAGAGCCAGCTTCATCTCGGCCGCGGCGTCGTCGAGGAGGTTGTTCCGGTAGAGGATCCTCCCTTTCAGGAAGTGCGCCTGGAGATTCGATTGATCGGACGCAAGCACCTCGTTCACCGTCGTGGCGGCCTCGTCGAGTTTTCCCTGGTCGATGAGGGTTTCCGCGAGCGCAAGCCGCGCCTCGACGACGTTCGGATCGAGCTGTTTCACCTGCGTGTATAGTTCGATGGCCTCTTTCAAGGCTCCCTGCTTGCGTTTTGCCTCGGCCAGTTTCAGCATGGCGAAAACATCATTGGGACGCAGCTTCAGGGCTTTCGAGAACGTTCCTTCCGCCTCCTTGCCCTTGCCCGCCTTGAGCTGGACATCGCCGAGCAGAAAGAGCGTCTCGAAGTTGTCGGATTTCACGGCAAGCGCCTTTTCGAACCAGGTCTGGGCTTCGGTATACCGCTGTCGATTCAGCTCCGATACGCCGCGGTAATGGAGGGCACGATAGTTTTTCGGCTCTTTTTTCAGGATGACATCGAGCATCTGTGCGGCAGAAGCGAACTGTTCGGTGTCGATCGCCGAGATGGCGTTTTCCAAGTCTGTTTGGGGCTTCGCCGCCTGTCGGGCCGTGGGCGTAGCCTGCTGGGCGCGAGGTTCCCGAGCCGTTTCGACACTATTGTATTCGCCGAGAATCACTTCCTGGGGAATCGCGGTCGGAACAAGGGGCTTTGCCGGGTCACGAACCGGCGTCGTTTTTGCGATCTGGTCACGAAGCGCAACGAACTGCTGGTTTCCCGGATTTTTTTCGCAGAGAATCTTTGCCTGCTCGAAGGCTTCCGCCTGTCGTTTCGACGCGAGTAGCGTGTAGATGAGGTAGAACCGCGCCTGATGGAAGTCCGGGGACATGTCGCACACCTGGCCGAGATAATCGGCGGCGCCCCTGTAATCCTGGCGCGCATACAGCTGCATTCCCTGATTGAATAGGGTTGTCGACAGATTTTCAGTCCAGGCCGGGCTGGCCACGAAAGCCACCAAGACAACGCACACGCAAAGGGCCCTGAACGTCACATGTTGCATAAACACTCCCGCACAGCGGTTTTCACGGAAAGACGACCCGGAGAGCATCCAGGGTGTTCCCCGGAAGTCCTCAGCATAACAAGCCTGCCGTACGGCGTCAATGCCGTCGGCGGGCAAATCGCGACCGAGGGTTTACCGTCGTTTCTTTTTGGTGCAGCTCGTGCAGGTGACGGTGACTCCGTCCGTGTCGAGCTCATAGCGGGCTGATGAATCGATGGGACACGAAGGCCGATCCTTGAGCAGGGGTTTGCCTGATTTCCCCGGCTTCATCAGGGCGTCGATATCGAGCGCCGTCATTTTCGACTCGGGATGGGCGCGGTTGTATTTATATACCGCCATTCCGATGTGCCCCTGGTTGTATTCGCACGTTCCCGGCTTCGGACCGGATTTGACCGCCATGAAGAAAAACAGAACGGCTGCAAGCATCATAACCCCGATGGCAACCCAGCACCCAGGGTGGAAGGAACCTTCCGTGGCGTCGAATTCGGGAGCTTGTGCCTTCCCTTTTCCCTTGGATGAAAGAATTTCCCCGCATCGTTTGCACATCAGAGTGCCGATCTCGTTCTGAGCACGGCAGGACGGGCATACGTTCTGCCCCACGGCGGCAACCACCACCGCCGGCCTTTTGTCGACGGGCATCACTCTTCTCCCTTCCTCTTCATCAAGGCGATCACACTTTGCACAATTCTATTCGTTCCCCTCGCCTCATGCAACCATTCCTGAACGAACAGGCAATCAGGATGGACCACGATCCGTCTGGATTCATCCTTCCGCTGATGGTCTCGGATTGCGCTGAAGGACAAGGATGGAAAGATCATCATCCGGCTGTGCTGACCCGACAAATCCCTCGTAGGAGGTAAGAATGCTTTTGGAAAATGCCTCCGCACTCGCCATCGGTGCGGACCGTATCGCCTGTTCAAGCCGCTCATCACCAAACGGAATGCCGGCGACATCGTAATTTTTCATGAGTCCATCGGTACACAGTATGAGGATATCGCCTGGCTCCAGGACGGAGACGTGCCGGGGAAAAGGTGCCGGACAAGGGCTCGACGCCAGCGGAAAATGCACCAAACGGACCACTTCGAGGGCTCCGTTCCGACGTTTGATGACCGGGTATGGGCCGCCGCCGCCGGCGATTTCGATGGAACCGGTTTTCGTGTCGAGTGTGAATGCAACGCAATACATCATCTGCCGCCGGTCGAGAAGGCGGAACAGGATACGATCGAGCTGGCTGAGGAGGCACACGGGGTCGCCGCGTTCATCGGCACACTGAACGGTTATCGATTTGGCCATTGCCATCGTGAGGGCCGCGCTCGTGCCGTGACCGCTCACATCTCCCGTCACAAAAAGCCAGCGACCATCCGCGAGTTTCATCGCATCGACGTAATCGCCGCTCAGCTCGGATACCCGGCGCAGGATGACAACCGCGTCAAACCCCGGGATCGTGAGCCTGCCCGCCGGAATCAGCGCGTCCTGGACCATTTTTGCCATCCGGACTTCCTGCATGTCCTCGAGCATCCGGTTGAAGGCGCTGCCCAGTTCGCCGAGCTCGTCACCTGACTCGATGCGCACGCGCACGGAGGTATCTCCAGCCTGAAGTGCGGTCATTCCGGCGGCAAGTTCCGCGATTGGCTTCAGGAAGAGATCTGCCAGGATTTTCCCGGAAACCACGGCCGACATCGCGATGATGAGAAACATCAGCCAGACGGCGGTTTTGAAATCACCAAGATTGGACAGGGCGGCTTCCCTGGGGATGGTCGCCAGGAGTTGACGCCGGCCGAGAAAGACGGAAGGGATGCAGACGGCGAGATGTTCCACCCCTCGATGGAAAAAGGCATCCGTCGCCGCCGTCCAGGAGATTCTCGACTTGTCGAGAAGCAAGCGAAGCGCTGAAGGGATACCGACCTTTTCGCGCCCCGTCAGCGTTCCGCCGTCGATGTCATACGCGAAAACCCGGAATCCGTCGGTCGATTTCGTGCGGGCGGCAAACCGCTGTTTCAGGTAATAATCGACCGCCGCGCGCCGGTCTTTTACGATATTGACGAACGCGGCCGGATGAGAAGGATCGCGAATCACATCCCAGAACCACAGACCGCGGCAGATCGCGAATTCGAGATTGAGGACGGTTCCCGGCTGATCCATCGCCGAGGAGAGACCGAGGGCAGGGTTTTCGAAGGCCATCCGGGTAAACAGATCGACCTGGCGGACATTTCCGGACATATCGGGTGGCATCAGTTCGGGGGCATGGCGTTCCAAACCAATCTGTGCCATAACTCTGAATATATTTTCAACCCGCGCGAGCATCTCGGGTCTGTCGGTGGAAACGACGAGCTCGCCGCGCCTGTCTCGAAACTCGATCTTGACCATCGCGTGTTTCTTCTTGAGAGCGACGATACGCGCCTGTCGCAGCGCGGGATCGGGGCTTCGAAGGCCGCGATCGTCCCGGATGCGTCTGAACACGTCGCGGAGGCGTTTCCGATCGGCCTCGTAGCCGGCATCGATCGATTCCAGGAGAGACTTTCCCTGGTGAAGCGCCCGTTCCGTCAGTACCTTTTCCCGTTCGGAAACGGCTTCGACAGCGAGACCGGCCAAGCCGGCCAGCGGCAGGAACGTCGAGAAAAGAAAGAGGAAAATCAGTTTGACGCGGACGGAAACCCAGATATCTGCGCCCCTGACGAGCCAACGATACCAGAAGATCAGCGCCCCGACGGCCAGAAGAACGGAAACCACATTCACGGCAAGGCGCAGGCGCGCGGCAGACACCGCGGGATTCGGCCGGCATGCCAGCAGCTCCGTCTCGCCAATCCTGTCCGGCACCCAGACGAGGCCGTCGGATTCGAGCCAGGGATCTTTGTAGAGGTGGAACCGGTTTGCGGCACGAATCGCAGCTTCGCCGGGACAACCGACGCCGGATTGGCGCCAGGGTTCTCCCGGCCTGGCCGCCAGAAGGGTCGTTCCATGGCGGAGATGCAGCCTCTTCAACTTTCGGAAAAGCTCTTCGCCGGACGGAACCTGCCACACGGCGCATATCAGGCCACCTTCATTCTCAATCCTTTTCCAGAAGAGCAGGCTATCGGACTGGCCGGACTTGACGATCACCCCCTGGCATCCTGCGGCTTGGAGAAGACCGGTGGTGAAATCAGAACCGAACAGCAGATCGAGCGTGGCGTCCTCGGCCCTGGTGCGCTCTGGCGCACCACCGGGAGCCGGGCGCAGTTCCTGCCAGATGACCCGCATGGCGGGGGGGGCCTCGGGGCGGTGCCAGGTCATCGTCGCCAGCCCGGCAGAGACGTCGAACCGGAAGAGATCGACGGGGCCGCCCCACCGGCCTATACGGTTTCGTGTCAGATCGAGGTTCCCTGCAGCCACATCGTCACGGGTCAGGGCCTCGAACCATCGTGAATAGAAGTTTTTCGGATCGATCCTGGTGCGAAGCCCGGCCAGCTCGTCGCGAAGGGATGCGACCGCGGCAATCAACTCAGCCGCCTCAGACGCATCGATTGCATGATGAAGAAGGAACGCACCACCGAAGATAGGTATTATACCAAATAATATATAAAACGACACCACACGCAACAGAAGTTTCATCCGCTCACGCATGACGTCTCAGCACGATCAGGGTCAGATCGTCCTCCAGTTTCGGATCCCGGTGGTGGCGCTCAAACGCGGCGACAAGCCCTTCCCGGATCGCCTTTGCCGATTCGGCCCGGACCGTGCGGGCGGTCGCGTGAAGCCGTTCGTATCCGAACATAGCCCCGGTCTCGTCCATTCCCTCGACAAGTCCGTCGGTATACAGCACAAGGGCATCTCCCCGCGCGAGGAGGACCTCCATTGGCTGCAGTCTGAGTTTTTTCTCGTTGAGGCCCAGCGGAAAGCCGACAGAGTGAACCTCTTCGACACCCCCCCCGCCCAAACGCCTGAAAGGATACGGGTGGCCTGCGTTCACGATCACCATGCGCCCCGTCGCCGGGTCAAGAGTGCCAATAACGCAGGTCATCATCTTCCGGCGTTTCATCAGCCGAAAAATCAGCCTGTTGAGCCCGTTCATCAGCTCTTCCGGATCGGTTCCCGACTCGGCGAACCTCGTCACGGCCGCTTTGACCATGACCATGAGCAGGGCCGAGCCCGCGCCATGCCCGGTGACGTCACCGAGCAGGAAGAGCAGCGTCCCGTTCTGAAGGAGAACGAGATCGCAGTAATCGCCTCCGAGATCGGATGCGGTGAGGTTGAAAATATCGAAATCCCAGCCGGGAATATCCGGTAGGGTTTGAGGGATCAGCGCTTCCTGGACATTCCGCGCCATGCTCATCTGCCGGAGCTTGTCCGCCATGGTGTTGAAGAGGCTTGTCAGGTCGCCCAGTTCGTCCTTGCTCGACGTGATCAGCTTCACGTCGAAAGTGCGGTCCCGCAGGGCGGCCAGCCCCCTGGCCAGGTCGCCTACCGGAACCAGGAAGGTGTCAGCGAGAACTCCGCCGGTCAGGAATGCAATCAACAGAATGAACCCCATCGCGAGGAAGAGGAGATCGCGCCCCGCAAGAATTTCATGATCGATCGCGCTTTCGGGATAGAGTGCCACGAGGGTGAAACCGGGAACCCGCTCCCCGGGCACGGCGATCGCACCGTATGCGGTTCCGCCGATCTGCAGCCTGCCGGCCCAGGACTGCCGTGTCAGGTGGACACGGTTGAGGATCGGATGCATCGGTTCCACGGGCTGAATTCCTGTGGGCAGCCAGGATTCTCGCGCGGTTTCGTATGCCATGAGACGCCACGCCGTCCCGTTCCGACCTTCCCGGCGCTTGAGGCGCTTATCGAGATACCGGCGTGCGGCTTCCTCAGCCGGCTGGGCAATGCAGACATAGGTAAAGGGCCAGTCGGAATCGCGATAGACATCCCAATACCACATCAGGCTCCTGTTCGCGAACCTGAAGAAATGAACCGTATCGGGATGGGAAACGATGAACGGGAAGCCCATCTCGGGCGTGTCGAAGATCATCTTCGCCATCGGATCGACGGGCCGGTTTTCCATGCGCAGTCTTTCCGGCGGCAGCGCGCTTTCCATGCATACGCGGGCGAAGACATCAAATACGTTCTCCATGCCTTCGAGGAAGCCGGGAATTCGCTCGTTTATACATATCTTTCCATATACGTCTCGGAACTCAACGCTTCCGACCTGTCGGGCGGCAATCCGCTCCGAAACAGACGCCAACGCCGAGGCCCTCATGTTTCTCCATCGCGGATCATCGCGAATCATCCTGAATTCGGAGAGGTATTTCGCCGACTCACCGTCAAACTCACGATCGATCGACAGCAGGAGTTCCCGGCCGGCGTTTCCGAACTCCTTATCCAGCGTGTCCTGACGGTCTCGCAGCATCCGGAATCCCAGGAATCCCAGTCCCGCAATCGGGAGGGCGGAAGCGAGAACGAACACGAGAGCGAGTTTCATCCGCAGTGCAGCACGGTTCATCACCCTTCGAACGAGGAGAAGAGCAAGAAAGCCAGCCAGGAAGCCGAGCGAAAGGATTCCCCGGCGTGCTTTCTCGAGATCCTCCGTTGGCACCCAGATCGAAGCGAGTATTCCGGACTCACCCGTCTCAATCCGCATCCAGAGGCGACCTTCGACGAACATCGGTGGGGCACCCTGTTCGGCGAGCATCGGCCGTATTCCCGCGGGCAGGCGGCGGATACGCTGCCCGGCGATTCGTTTCCAGCCTGGCCTTGCCAGCCGGACGAACACCTGCAGCCTGTTCTTTCCGCCGGCAGCATCCTTCACCGCTCCGCCGACGAGTTCCCTGAGGAGGCTTTCCTGATCGGGGCCATCCCAGATCAGCAGAAGGCAGCCGGATCTGTCGCCCGTTTCAGCGTGCTTCCCTCGGCTCCAGAGGATGTATCCGTTCTTCTGGCGTACCCTGATGGAACGTACGAGGCCTTCATGCAGGCGCAGGTCGGAGACCCGAAAGTCCGATCCGAGAACCGCGCTGAGCGTTTTTCGAAATTTTCGTTCTTCCTCCGCGGCATTCGGGCCCGGAGAAGATAACAAGAGCGACCAGAGAATCCTCATCACGAACTTCGCCCGTAACGGAAGCCCGGCAGGGGAAAGCAGGGCACCGCGGGAATCGAAGAGATACGGTTCGATCCCGTATTTTAAAGCATACGATATTATTTTCTGATCGACGGGCACGCCGGCCAGACGTTTACACAAGGCGGAGAGCCGTTTGAGGCGTTTTCCGGTATGGGTGACGGGATCGAGACGGGCGGCGACCCCGGTCAGCGTGGAGTCGAGACGGTCGGCAGCGACTTCCAGCCGGTATTCCCGCTCGATGCGCAGGACATACAGTCCGAGAGCAGCGAGCAGGAGCGGCGGTAAAAGACCGCACAGGGCGGCGATGATCCAGAGCCTTCGGGTGTCACGGAGGCCCGGGCCGGCGCCGCTCATGCGAGCTCAGCGACGGTCACTCGGCTGCGGCGGCGAGGGCGGCTGCGGCATCGGGCTTTTCGCTCGCGAGATAGAAAAATCCCGACATCTCGAGCACCGCGGAGTGATGTTTGTCCAAGCCATACACGGAGATATGTCCGTCGTTGTCGTCGATGACCCGGCTTGCGACATCCAGCAGGGCGGCAACACCCGGACTGCTGATCAGCTCGATTCCGCTGAAATCGATGACGTAGCGAACGATTCCCTGCTGGAGCGACGATTCCACATGGTCTTTCATCGTTGCGCCGCCGGTACCTTCGAGATATCCCTTCAGGGCCAGCACAAGCACGTCGCCTTCACGCCGGGGTATGAAAGAAAATTTCTGAACCATGCCCTACCCCCTCCGATCAGTGTATTCGGCATGTATTCTACCCGTTTCCGGTCCCTCGAGCAATCATGAGGATTCGAGGATCGTGAATCACGAAGAACCACGAATGAAGTGGATTTCATTCTGCGAACCAATACCCTTCATCTGCGGATGCGTTCGAGATTTGCCCTGACTCAAAGCGGAAAACGGCCGGAAATAAAAAATGTGTCGGCGGCGCGACACATTGAAAGGGAGTTAGGGATATGGTTGTCCGTCCCCGTCAGGCCATCTTCAAGTTGAAGATGAACCTCACGTGAACTTCATACAGATGATCGACAGGTTTTACAGGTATCCGAAGATGTTTTTTCAACCATCGCTGATTTTCTTCCGAAACAGGCATCAACACACATTTCATTAGAATTCTTTTTTGGGACTTCATACCGACCGCGGCGATGACGATAGATACCCTTGTAACGCATGAAAACCAGTTTCGGGAGGCCGCCGAATGAATAACGAATACCTGATGACGATTCCCGAGTTGATGAAATTCCTTCAGGTCAAACGCAACACGATTTACACCCTGAGGCGACTTGGGTTGCCCACCGTTAAGATCGGCCGTTCCGTAAGGTTCCGGGTCGCAAGCGTGCTCACCTGGTTGACCGATATGGAACATACCGGCCAGGGAAGCGTGAACGCTCTCGTCAAGAGCGATTCTTCACATCTGCTCTGATTTCCCCATGTCCGGTTCATCCGCAGAGATTTTCGGCCTGCTGACGTTTTCCCTCACGATGGGGATGCTCTTCAGCAGAACGTGTTTCGGGCTGATCGAAAACTGGCACGAAAGCGCCCGGGCTGATGCCGGCCCGAGGCGCAGGCGACGTTGAGCGAACGGTTCCCGACTACCGATAGAGCCTGGTATAATTCCACCAGCTTCCCATGACTTTTTTGTAATAGTCGCGTGTTTCGGGAAGCGGCACTCGGTCCAGTCTTGTCAGAACCGGAAGCTGCGCATAGGGGCCCTGCTCGACCTTGCGGGTGATGTTGCCCTGGCCGCCGTTATAGGCTGCAGCAGCAAGGAACAGATCACCCTGGAACAGGTCGCGCAGATATCCCAGATACCAGATGCCGAAGGCGATGTTGCGGTCCGGATTCCACAGCGATTCGGATGAAAACCGTCCTTTGATCCCGAGCTTGCCGGCAATCCATTTTCCCGTCGACGGGAGGATCTGCATCAGCCCGTGGGCTTTGCTCCGCGACAGGATCGTCGGATTGAAATGGCTCTCCTCGCGCATGATCGAAATGGCCCAGTTCGGATCGATTCCGTATTTTTTCGACTCAGACTGGATGCGCGTCCACCAGGGCCTCGGATAATGGATCTTCCAGGCCCAGTCAGGAAGCGTCGAAGCTGACCGACCTTGCTCGAGGGTCGAACGCATCAGGATCTCGCCGACCGCCACGGTCAGATTGTGCTGCGCTGTCGCCTCGGCGGATTCCGCGGCAATCTTGAAGAGGCCCATGTCTTCCGGGTGAGCCGCGAGGAGTTTACGGATCTCTTCCCGTGCCGTGCCGTCAAAAGGACTTTTCAGCAAAGCCTTCCAGGCCGCGCTGCGGCTTTTCCATTTCTTTGCGACGGTCGGCTGGGAGCGACCCAGCTTCAACGGCGCGTTGCGTCCGGCAGGATCGAGCCAGTAGACATAGAAGGAGTGAGGATACATGTATTCGAGCAACTCGATGAGGTGCTTTCCCTCGGCGGACGTTGTCCCGGCACAGATCGCCGAGTAGCCGAGGGCATCGTCGGCCCGGTGATGTCCGGGGAAATGCCGAGCGAGAAGCATGAACCAGGGCACAGCCTGGGTGTTGCGCCCCTGATCGAAGCGTGCAAGGCCCATCTCGAACAGGTGGACGGGAAGCAGAGACAGGTTGACCCCATTTCTGCAGAGAACCTCGGCCTCGGCCAGACCCGCCTCGTCCTGTTCGCAGTTGAAGGCCGCCCGCATCAGCCGGTATCGAGCGGCAAACATGTCGACAGGCGGCTCCTTCCATTGGAGGGCCACCTGGTAATCGGCCATGGCTTCCCGGTGTCGAGAAGTCGCGTTCAGGATGTCCCCGCGTATCTGGTGTCCGAGACACTGCAGGCTCCGTTCGAGTCCGGGGGTCGCGATGACCTGCGTGATGAGGGTCATCGCCCGGTCCTTCTGCCCGGCGAGCGCCAGGGCTTCAGCCTGAAGAATCACCTGGAGCACGCCGCCGTGGTGACCGAGCGACGGCCGTATGAGGGGAAGCGCACGTTCGACGAGCGCCCCGAGCTTTTCGCGGGAGGCTGCCCGGACGATCTCGATCCATTCGTTCTGCGTGAACGCCCAGCCGACGGGTGATCCGACGATATTCTTCAACAGGCCGGCGCTTTCGGCCATCTCCTGATAGAACGCGCTTTCCGAGCGATAGGCCCGGAGCGACTCGAGGGCCGCGAGGCTTCGCTCGCGCGAAGCGGCCGCGTGCAGATCGATCAGCGCCTCGAGGGCTCTTCCCCGCTGGTAGGGGGTATCGAGTCCGCGGGCGATTTCCCTGAGATTCGCAAGCTCGGAGGGGCCGCGCAGCCTGGCCGCCAGCAGAACGTATTGAAAGGCCGCCTGGCGCACGGGAAGCCATTCCCGATCGAGCTTCATGATTTGTTCATAGATTCCGAGCGCCTCGGCTTCCTTACCGGACTGGCGAAGGGCGTCGGCCAGCAGGGAAAGTCTCAGGTCCTCGAGGGCAGCCGATGTGCCGAGTCGCTGCAACAATGCCGCGGTCTGTGCATGCGCCCCCTTTTTCACGGCCGCGTGAACCGCTGAAAGCTGGGTTTCGAAGGAGGCGAACGCCGGAACGGCCGCCAAGCCGGCCATGGCAAGCAGGACAGCGCAAGCGGCGGACCTGAAGCGATAATATGCATTCATATATAACCAGTCAGTCATGGCGTTCCTCCCCGGAATCGGTCGTTCGGCAGCGAAGACGCCGCCGGCCCGAACGTTGTACCGCAATCCGGGTTACGATGCAACCGGCGAGGAAGTTTTCACGTTGCATTTGTTGCCTGATTCCTGTATACATACGTGAAACACTCGCCCCTTGTTCCTTTGCGGGCGAATAATGTTCCGAGGAGAGTACTCAATGAAGCTGTATACCACCGACAAGATCCGCAATATCGGGCTCGTCTCCCACGGTGGAGCCGGCAAGACGTCGCTGACCGAGGCGCTGCTGTATCACAC
>JAGOCE010000108.1 GCA_017998915.1 Candidatus Ozemibacteraceae bacterium | reverse complement strand
ATCCGGCCCTTCGCCGTCGGCCGCAAAAACTGGCTTTTCTCAGGATCACCCCGTGGAGCCGACGCCAGCGCCACTCTCTACTCGATCATCGAAACTGCCAAGGCCAATGATATAGAGCCATATACCTATCTGAGACTGCTTTTTACGGAAGTTCCGAAAGCGAAATCAGAAGCTGAATTACACGACCTGCTTCCACAGTTTCTCGACCGCGCCCGTCTGGAGATCGCCTGAGATACTGGTGTCATTTATCCGCTTAGCCTGAAGACCATCTCCTATCCACGGTGCAGAAACCGGAAAAACCGGACAGAGCCCCGAGCCAAGAAACGTCGACCAAAAAACTATCAACTGTTACAAGGGGATCGGCATCATTTCAAGGAAATCGGGCATCGAAGCAAATATAGGAAATTGGCTTAACTAAGTGCCATTCTATCACGTCCCCGGATAATATTCTATATACTACAAACGTTTCGGGGTGGTTTTCATCAGTAGAACGAATCCAGGCCCCAGGGGATCTCCGGGATACTAGAGAAGCTCGCTCCGAACTGGACCTCGATGCGGATCGTGTTGTCCATCCGCCGCGGGATTCCAAGGCGTAGGGTGCCTTCCCCGACCGACCAGTCATACACGCGCAAGAAGCTTCCGTCGCGCAGATCCCTTTCCAGGGTCGGTCCGAACGTGCCCTTCTCATGGAAATTTTTCGGCGCACCGAGTCGTTGGATCAGATCGCGCTTGATTCGCTCGAAGACATCCTGCACGAATGACGGTGTTTTTCCGGTATCGATCGCCAGAACCGTCTTCTCGACGGTATCACCGCTTCGAACCACGATCAGACGCTGACGAGACGAAACTTCTTCGAACACGCGCCGCTCGATGAAGTCGAACCCGCCCCATCTTTGCAGGGAAACGGAAGTTTCAGGTTCGGCTGTGACGAGATCGGAAGCAACCGGCCTCGCGAAAGCCCGAAGCGCTTCTTCGTAAGAGCTGCCCGGCCTCCCGGCTGTCAGCATCGCGATGACTGGGTCTTCGGAGACACTGGTTGTTGCGGAGGGAGCTGGAATCGTCTTCAGATGTCTCCCGGTCCTCAAGATGGCGTCGATGTCGCGCTGATAAAAAGCTGTGATCTGCGTCGAGCGAGTCCAGAGGCCGCCCGTCGTGTCTCTGTGGTTCCTGAGGTATTCGACCCCGAAGGTGTCAGCACCTCGATGATAGCGGTATCGCAAACCGAGATCGGAGGTGTCGACATCGAGCAGGAGAGGGTTGACCTGGTCCTGGCTGAATAGTCGATAATGTATTCCGAAATCGTGTGGGCCTTTATGCACATTGAGGTTCAGAGCTGGTGTCCATTCATGGCTCCGCTCTCCGCCGTTGTCCAGCAATCGGTTTTCCATGGTCACCCCGAGGCGCCCCGGAAGATCGGCAATCCTGACCGAATGATCGAAACCGAGCGAAAGCTGGTTGAGTCTTCCGTCTCCGGCATCCCTCACATTGTCGTCGAGAAACCTGTACGAAAAGCCCAGCCTTCCCGACAGGCGATCCGAGAAGGTTTTCGAAAGATCGGCGTTCATTGATCTGACGTGCGTATCGAGTGTTCTCGCCGAATCGATGTGTTCCTCGATGAACATATCGATGGCGCCGAAAACTCCTGAATATTGATCGACGGGGCCTTGCAAACCGAGCCCGGCAACCCGTGTCGTCCGGCAGTTGGCCGTCTCCCAGCCGTCCTTGAACCTCTGTAGCCGGAACTGGGCGGACCGACCGGATTGGAGATTCCAGGTGAAAAAGCCCTCGGCGGTTTTTCGATCGGGGGAAACGTTGGCTCCGGCCGGCCGGAAATCCTGTCCGTTCGACTCCATGCGAAGCCTGTAGGTGAACTTGGAACTCCCGCCCGACAACTGGCCGTATACGGCGGTATCGCGCCGGTCGAGTCCGCTGGCGGGACCGTTCGTTCCGTCGTGATCGCCTGAGAACCACGCCAGCTCGCCTTCGAGCACGGAGGGGCGGTTGAACAGTCTGCCCTTGTTCTCCATGATGACGCTGAGGGTTCGCTGATCCCGTTCCAGCGTTCCATACTTTTGGTAGGCATCGCGGTGGTTGAACACGAAATTCAAACCGGTTTTGAATCGTTCGGCCTGTTGGAACAGCCAGGAGAGGCCGGCAGTCCGGTCGCGGTTCTCATGGAGGTTCTTCCAGTTGTAATCGCTTTGGCCCAGGACTAGCAGAAGCGAATTCCGGTTCCTTGCTCCGGCATTGGAGCGTGGTTGCAGCTCGATCTGAACGCCTTTCAACGAGCGAACGAGGGTGCGGTAGCTAAAATTGGCGTAGAAATCACCGAGCTCCAGCCGGTATGGAAGCGGCCCGTCTCCCTTTTCCCGGGAAAGGCGGAACCGTTCGAGTTCTCCGCCCCAGGCGTCAGAGCGGTATCTTGAGTTGTTGGCCACGCCCATCAGGTCGAACTGCCAGTGGTCGAATTCCGAAAGCCGGTTCGTTCCCTGCAGCTGGAGTTCATCGTAATAATGGTTGCCGAGGTTGCCGAAAAGCGCTGCATTGTCGTTTCCATCACGCCCATACTGGTCGATTCTGAGGGTGTCGTAACCGGTCAGAACCCAGTCGCCGTCTTTCGGAGTTGAATCTTCGGCAATGACGGGCAATGCAAGGAGGGCGGTCATCGCGAACAGGAAGGGAAGGAATCTGAGAGCAATGATTTTGGTCGTTCTCATGCTCGTCACCGCCCTTCATTCGATGTAAGAGGGATCGACTGGCTCAATCGAAGGATGAACTCGTTCTTCCCCTCTATCCTGCGAAACCCCTTCGCATGATCATCGAACTCGATCTGCGTTCTGACGACGGCCGAAAGCCTGGTCTGGACGTTGAGTTCGAGCGAAGCGCCCGAATTGACGGTGTAGGTTTCCTCGAGCGGATGAATCGACTCGACGGCGAGGATCCTGATTCTGGCATCTCTGGGAACCTCGGCGGACATGATGTCCAGAAAACGGTTCTTGTCGTAAAATCCCTGCGAAAGATACTTCTCGACCGTTCCACTTCCCCAGCCGTCGAAGATCGCCGACAAAGCCTGTCTGGCCAGATCGGGAACCCTGGCCCGAGCTTGTTTGAGTATCTGTTGTATATCGGGTGAATTACGATATGATTCGGATGGCCCCACCCACGTCGCGACGATCTGGTCGGGTCCGGCGATGGGCTTGAATGAGCGGAACTCACCCCCATGAGCCGGCGGAACTGCGGACCAGATGAACATCGTGATGGAAAGCGCCTTCAAAATGACGGAAAGGAAACGGCCGGTTTTTTGTATATGAGTGGTGTTCATCGGATCCTCCTCCTGACTCCCGCGGAAATCGTGGCGGATTCGACGATAACAAGCCTCAGATCTCCAGTCCGACGGTCGATAGCCGCCTTGTCGTTCACTTTCTCGACACGAACGGTGATTCGCACGGTTCGATCTGTTTTCGATTTCATCGTGAACGTTATATTCTGGCCCAACATGAAGATGATGGAGTTCATCGTCTGGCTCACGATATTCGTAGGCTTGGGGTCGACGATTTGCCATGTATTCACGAGCATGTCGGGAAAGGCTTCGATCTGGTCGGTTGGATCGAAAGGCCCGCTAGGCGGGGTCTGGAAGATGAGAGTCGGGCCCTCGCCGTCATTTCTGAGGACACCCATGCCCGTGTTCGGATCGATGTTGATTCCGGCATAAAGATCGTAGAGCACGTCGGGTGCCCCACCTTCTGCAAAGACGATGGTCCCCGATACGGGCGTCGGACCTGAATCACCGCCGCCGCCGCTGTCACCGCCGCCGCCGCTGTCACCGCCGCCACCGGTGTCACCGCCGCCGCCGGTGTCACCACCGCCGCCGGTGTCACCACCGCCGCCATAGCCAGGCGGCGTCGAAACGGATATCTGTGTAAGGGTCGTCGAAAGCGTTGCAATCGGTTCCCTGGTATCGAACGGGTTGTTGCCCGACAGGGGGGTAATCTTCTCGATCTCGACCTTCCAGACCGGCGTTCCGGCTGTGAGCCTGGTTGAAGCGCCCTTGATCGCCTGTTGGGAAGCAACGCGGAGGGTCACGGTTTCTTCGGCAAGAAGAAGGCGCACCGCCTGCCTTCCGCTGCCCGACATCCGGAATAGTTTCACCGTGACGGGAATCTCATACGGTTCTCGGGGAACCGAGCTCCTGATCTGAATGATTCCGTTTGACTCGGCGGTTGTCCCCGAGGTCATGGGCGTTATGTGCTCGGATCGAACGAAGCTGCTTCCCGGGTCGGTGGTCTCGTACCTCGTGATGAAGTCTCTGCTTTGAGACGATGGGAGGTTGTTGATATCGACCTTGATCAAAACTTTCTTGCCGGGGTTGACGATGGAAGGAACCGAAACGGTCATTTTGGGGGGCAGCAGGGGCGCCTTGTCCGTTCCCAGGGCCTTGTAGACAGCTACCACGTGCCCCATGGGACCGATCAGTGAGACTCTCGTGAGGCTCTGCCCCATCGCGATGCTCTGCCATTTTCCGCCGTCCTGGGTGAAATTCGCCGACACGGTTTTCTCACCGCGGAATACCCATTCCGCTTTGTATTCCGACATGTTGGTCGGCCCGATGATGTGGAGACGATGCACGGTCTGCGCGCCTTCATCCTCTTTCACCACGGAGAGATGGTTCAAATGCAATTGAAAGCTGCTTTGGATGACGCGATCGCCCTGAATGGTCATGTTATTCTTTCGGGCCTTGAGGGGGTCGACCATCGCCTTCAATGTGACGATTCCTGCATCTTTCGAGAGGACGCGGGAATGAAAATCGTTTGCGGTGAATATTCCCTCTCGTGCATCGAAACAGCCGCCGAGTTCGTGAGAATACGTGAAGTCCACCAGATCGGGAGGGCTGTCATGCCATTGGCCATCCGTCCCGAGCCACTGGGTTCCGACTTTCTGACTCCAGTATGTTGCGTCGGTTGGGCCGAAAAGCGCTATGGCCAACGCTCCGGCTTTCCCGTTGAGGTCTTTGCGAACGATCTTCATGTCGGTGATCATGAAGATCGGCGTCAGATTGGGCCCCCGCAAGGTCGCAACCTTGACCCACCCGGTTCGACGTATCAGCGAAAGAGTCGGAGTGAAGCCGGTATAATATTTGATATTGTCTGCAACGGATGGATCGAACTCGATCGTGAGGTCGGAATACCAGATGCCGTTTTCCTTGAGGAATTGGCCATTTCCGCTGAGCCTGACCGCCTTGTCCTGGGTTTGCCCCCACGAGACATAGTATTCGCTCATGTCGGCCGGGCCGTCCACCAGCACTCGGATGATGCTCTTTTCGCCTATGGGAACGCAGTTTTCCTGGTCAGGAGGCAGAGAATGCGAAGGAATATGTTTCAAATCGATGACACAGGCATTGACACGAATTTTTTTGTCGAAGCGGAGTTCGCCTTCATCGTCGATGCCCACCAGCAGATCGGTGTAGCCCGGAATCGAACCGGATTCGAGATCGAGCCCATGCTGGGCATCGTGGATGCGGATGGCATTGCCTCCACACAGACGGGCGGAAAAACCCGACTTCAATTCCTTGGTGTATTTTGATGTCCCGTCATTCGCGACGATATTGAACTCGATTTTCGCGGAGTTCAGATACGATGTCACGGCCTCTTCGTTTCGAGGATAAAAGAGATCCAGGCTCTTCAGGGACCTGGTGCTTTTGCCCGCGAACGATACGGTGTAGTCGAGATTTTCGATTTTGTGGACGCGAAGGCGGGCATTGGCGTTCAGGGAAATGGTACGAAATTCGTGATCGCGTCCCCAGGGCTTTTTGATCTCGTATGGCTCGGCGCCTTTCGTGTGCAGTTCGAGCTCCGCGATACCGCAACCTTGTCCGATGACGACCCGGCGTTTAGTATCTATATTGAGGTGCTTACTAACGGCGGGGTGGAGGTTGACATCGTCACCGCCTTTGACTGAATCGACATATCTTTTCGCCGTGGCGGTTTTCATGATGGGGTTGCCGGTTTTATCTTCACCGGCCGCATACTGAACCTTGTAAGTTTCCAAGGCGCCTCGTTCATAGGGGATGAAATATTTTATACTTCGTGGTATATTCAATAGGCGAGCGGTCAAGTCGTCGGCGGCGACATTGTCCGAGACGTTCAGGCCGACACGGACGACCTGGCCCGGGCCGTACGAACTTTCTTTCAGTTCGCGATTCAGCCGCTCTCTTGCAGCCTGCGCTTCGATCTCATCTTTGGTCGCCTTCGTTTCCTCGAGCAGTTTTTGAAGGTTTAGCAGGGACGAATCGATGGTGGCGATTGCCTCTTGCTTGGTTTTCAGGAGGGCTTCGATTTTCTCGAGAAAGTTGGTATTCCTGGCCAGATCTGACTCGGCTTCATCGAGCGCCGGCAGAAGCTCGTTCCTGGCCGCCAGTGCGTCATTGTATGCGGCGTTTCGATCCAAAACGCCATACCAGTCTTCGTTGGTTTTTTCATAGGTTTCCTTGGCAAGCTTTCCCGCCTTCATGTTCGTAAGCACGTATCCGATCGTGGGGATGAAATTCGGAGGTGCGCTTTTATAGAGTTGCCCGAAAAATCCAGCGACTTCTTTCTGAATAGTGTTGTCTAATACTTTATTCACTGCTACAGCGCACCCGCTGATGATGGATGTGGCGACGGGATGTTTCGTAACAAAGTCGATGGTCTTGAATGCGGTTTGGGCAGTGTCGATAACAATATTTCCACGGATGAATTCATTTGCGGCATCGAACATGGCTCTTGGGTTGATGGTGAAACCGGAGCAGGCGAGCTTGGTGAAATCAACGATCATTTTCCCGATCTTGCAGAGAGCCAGGCCGATCGGAACGGCGACCTTCGCCCTGATCTCCTTTTCCATGATGATCTCATGGATATGCGCCTGCTCTACGGTGTCGTTGTCGGGAAGCTTTCCATAGAAAACTTTGTAGTATTCGCGGAAAGCTTCTTTGCTTCTTCCCGAATCTTTGTATTTGTTCATGGCATCGACCAGGTCGGAAGGCGCCATGAGCTTCGCCATGGTTTTGTCGTAGTCTTTGATTCTGGATTTAATTTCCCAGACTCGTTTCGACTGTTCTTCGAACAACGCCCTCAAATTTTGGACGGTATCCTCATCCGTCTTGTACCGTGCCGAGACGGCGATACGACTTTGCTTCAACTGTTCAAGGGCCTGTGCATATCCCTCTATCTGGGCATCGATTTTTTTGATCTGTTGTTCGATACCTGACTCTTCGCCGCGGAGAGGTGGCGGGATCACCGCGGAAAGAATCAGCCCCGAAAGAGCGAGCAGGAACGCAAAACCTGTGCAAGAAAAAAGGCCCAAAGAGCGTCTCATCAAAATTCTCCTCGGAAATTGTCTGTTTGTGCTCAAAAAAACTGCAAAGTCGGTTCGGATGTCAAGAAAAATTGTTCAACGAATGCTGACAATTTTGATCGGGTGACGTCAGGAATGTTGATATGAATAGTAATATAATAGCAAAAGGACTATTCTGGAAAAGAGCAATGACGAATGTTGGACGACGACCGCGGAAACTCGGGACACACACCTCCAACTCTCACAAATAACACAACAATCACCCGTATACTCGATTCCCAATAAACCGGCCCCGGTGGCAAGCGCCCCCTCGATTTCGCGCGAGCCGGCAACAACCCCAACCTCGTCCGGATCCTCGAACGGGCAACCGGTGCCCCCGCAGGGGACGAAGCCTCACGCCGTTGAGCCTGCCGAACTGAAGCCTGACGGCCGTTGCGGTGAAACTGGAAACCCTGTACCATCGCTGGTTAAATGCATAATCCGGCCATGTCGGCCACTGGATGACGTGCTCCGAATCACATCACGTATTTTCGGTGGCGGTGGCCGACATGGTGTTGCTTTTCTTCGTTTTTCGCATAGAGTCTCCCTTCATCGTGATTTTGTGAGATGTGTGAACCAAACGATCCAGGATGGCGTCGCCCATGGTGGGTTCACCGATGGCTTCGTGCTAGTTTGCGAAGGGAATCTGGCTGACGATGATCGTCGCTTGCCGGTCATATCGATCATCCAGCAGTTCGAGCAGATCCTGCCGACTTTGATCTGTCATGGCACATATTCCAAGGTCATCGAGAATCAACAGGTCGAAGTGGCTCAGGCTTGCCAGGAACCGTCCCCAGCGGTTTTCCAGTCGAACGAGATAGAACTCGTCAGGGGGAGACGCCGATCAGGGCGGCCAAGAGGGCCAAGAAGGCGACGGCAATCGTGAGGCAACAAGCGAAGGGGCCGCTTCCCGGGCGGCCTTTCCGCCTCAAGGCTTCGTACAAGTGGCGGCGTTCGGGGGGGACGAGCTCGACGAGGCGGTCGAGAAGGGCGAGGTCGTCGAGATAAAAGACCGGGTCTGCTGCGTCTTCGGGCTGGAAATACAGGATTCCGTTTTCGTGGCCGCCGAGAACCGGTCGGCATCGGGCGAGGGGGTATTCGAAGGAGATATCCCGCTCGAGATCGTCGTAGGTGAGCGTTTCGGCGAAGATACGCACGAGGCCCGTCGCTTGGCCTCCCGGCACGGAAGGGTGGATCACCCCTCCGAAGCCGGAGAGGCCGTCGCGCGGGAATGCCCGTTCGTCCATGGGTCAGCCCGGATACCCGGTCGGAACCAGGCGTTGCATCATTGGAGCCGGCTCATTTTCCTCGCGGGATCATCGATGAAACGAGCCAGCCGAGGGCCGTCAGGCGGTTGGGGACGGGGCTGAGGTAGACGCGGCCGGTTCCCGTGAAGGTGTTGACCAGGCCTTCGCCGCTGGTGAGCGAGCCCAGGATGCTCTTGGTCGCCTTCGCGACCTCGAACTTCAGCGATTCGCTGCGGGCTACGGCAAAACTGCCGTCGACGACCAGGCGGTCGTTGTTCATCTCGATGACCTCCACCGGCCCCGGGGAACAGAACACGACCTTGCCCGGCCCCTTGACGAGAGTCTGGAACCAGCCCTCTCCCGAGAAGAACGCCGAAAATGCGGCGTTTCTGTAGGCGCTGACCTCGACCGTGATATCCGAGGCGTAGTAGGCGCCCTGGTCGAGAATGTAGCTTTCGCCGGGCTTGAGCTCGAGCAGGTGGTAGTTCTTGAAACTGTGCTCGAGAACCAGCTTGCCGGTTCCCTTGTAGGTCGGCTTGAACGCCGTTTCCCCGGACATCATCGACTTGAAGAAACCGCCCACGCTCGGGGCCTGGGACTCCATCTCGACCTCGCCCTGCATGTATCGCATCGCCCCGGACTCGGTCCGGACCGACTCGTTCTTCAGGATGATCTCCACGTAATTCACTTCGTCTTTCGAACAGATCTTGAACTCGGCCATCTCATCCATCCTCCCTTGGTCAAATTGGATGTTCCCATGATACCGTACCCGGCCTGAAGAATGAAAATCCGACCGACCGAAGGCATGGCCGGCCCGAAGATGCTATCCTCATGGATGGGATTATCGCACGAAGGAGAGCGGACATGAACGAACATGACGATCATCATCATCACGAATCACATCCGGATGTCGACCGGCGGCTTGCTCGCATAGCAGGCCATATAGAAGGAATCCGCCGGATGCTTGGCGATGAAAAGCCCTGCACGCAGATTCTGCAGCAGATGAAAGCCGTGATCTCGGCACTCGAGAGCGCCCGGCGCATCATCCTGACCGACCACGTTCGGCACTGCCTGGGCCACGCCATCCAGAAGAAAAGCCCGAAGGCGGCCGTCGACGAGGTTGAACAGATCCTCTCGCAGATCTTATGATCAGGCGATCGACGACGTCAGGGATGGCCCGGTGGGTGGTCTTTGGCCTTTGCGTTCTCGGGTTCCGACTGCTGCCCATCCCTGCATCCGGCCTGGAGGAAACCCGCAACCTGGTCAATCCGCGCGATATTCCGGTCATGAGCGGAATCGCCGAGTGCGAACTGGCAGACACGTCGAAGCCGATCGTCCGCCTGATCCGCACCGCACAGCCCTTCCTCATGGCCGCTCCCTGGAGATTTCCCCTCTTTCCGCGGGATATCCTCGACAACCTCTCCCGGGACGCCGTGCGGCTTGAAAACGTGAGGGATGAAGCGACGTATGCGATGGAACCAGGTTCCCGACTCGAGTTTCAACCCCGCGGCGTGATCCCGGCGAGTGGGACGATCCACATGGAATTCAAGCGGGTGAACGGTGTTTTCCGCATCCTGCTCCCGGCGGTGGCGCGGGTGAGGGGCGAAGCTCGCCTCGACGTCACCATTCGCCCGGATTCGACATCCGAACTCCTCCTGCTGAGCGGAAAGATCGGAATCGTCGGGAGCGGCGGGGTTGAACTGGCGATGGAAGCCGGTCAGAAGGCCCTGATGTCCCCCCGTAGAGGCGAAACGATTCGCATCCTTCCGGGTGGCGAAGTCGGCGCATCCGGCGAACTGCGCCCCGGGAGCGACGTGGGACGGGACACTTCGACAAATATTCCGTAACCTGTTACGCTTGAATGACGTTCAGGGCATGTTCAGCGGGGAGAGTGATTTCAAATGCATCGTCGAGCCTTTCTTCAGGGCTGCGCGGGCGCCTGCTTCCTGTCGGTCGTCCCTTCGCGCCTGCTGAGCCTTCGGACATGCGCCGAAATTCCACCGCAGGCACGCGAGGCGGAGTATTACGAAACGCTCCCGGATGGCCGGATCCACTGCCTGCTTTGTCCGAACGGCTGTGTTCGAGGTGAGGGCGAGCGCAGTCAGTGCCGCGTCAGGGAGTCCCATGGCGGAAAATATTATTCACTTGTCTATGCATTTCCCTGCGTTCTGGCCATGGATCCTATAGAAAAGTGTCCGTTATACCATTATCCGCTCCCGGGAAACGCGTTCTCGATCGCTACCGCCGGATGCAACCTGGGCTGCAGTTACTGCCAGAACTGGCAGTTTTCGCAAAAGACCCCGGAAGAGACGCGCAACTATTCGCTTCAACCCGACGATGTCATCGCCAAGGCGAAGGAATACAAGGCCGGCGGCATCGCCTTCTTTTATACCGAGCCCACGATTTACATCGAATACATGAAAGACATCGCCCGCCTGGCAAAAAAGGCGGGCCTGCCGACGGTCATGGTGACGGCTGGGTATCTGCAGCAGAAGCCGCTCGAAGACCTCCTGGGGCTGATCGACGCATTC
>JAGOCE010000107.1 GCA_017998915.1 Candidatus Ozemibacteraceae bacterium | reverse complement strand
CGTGGGTTACCCCGGCTTCGAGGAGGAGCGCCTCGTTGTCCAGCGCATGGGCCTCGCCGAGGAGGCGCACACCCTCGATGTCATCAAGCCGGTGCTTGATGCGAAGAGCGTGGCCGGGCTGCGCGAGATGGCGAAAAAGGTCTATGTCGACGAAAAGATCGTCGAATACATCCTCCGCCTTGTCGATGCGACTCGCAGACCGCAGGAATACCGTCTCGAACTGAAGGGGTATATCCGCTATGGGGCCTCGCCGCGTGCCTCGATCTATCTCGCGCGGGCCGCCCGGGCGATCGCTCTGATCTCCGGCAGGCCGTATGTGAAACCCGACGACGTGAAGGCCATTCTGCCCGACATCCTGCGCCATCGCATCATTCCGACCTACGAGGCGGAGGCCGATGAGGTCGATTCCGAGGAACTCGTCCGGCGGCTGTCGGACGGCGTGCCGGTTCCCTGAAAGAGAGGGTGTGAATGCTTCCCCGCGAGTTGCTGGCCGAAATCCGTCATATCGAGATACGGACGCGTCATCTCGTCGACTCGGTCTACGCTGGCGGATATCGATCGATATTCAAAGGGCGGGGCATCGAGTTCGCGGGCATTCGCGAATACTCGCGCGGTGACGAATATCGGTCGATCGACTGGCGGGTCACGGCCCGCACGGGCGACCTTCACGTGCGGGAGCACATCGAGGAACGCGAGTTGCAGATGGCCGTCGCGCTCGATCTCTCGGCCTCGATGTCGTTCGGCACCGGTTCGCGCGAGAAACGCGAAACCGCCGTCGAGTTCGCCGCCGCGATGGCGATGGCGGCGGACCGCAACAACGACCGCGTCGGCATCTGCCTTTTCACCAGCCGTGTCGAGAAGTTCGTGCCGCCGGCCAAGGGGCGAACGCACGTACTGAGGCTGATCCGCGACCTGATGTATACTCTGCCCGAGGAAAAGGCGTCCGATGCCCGGCCGGCACTGGCCTTTCTGAACCACTCCCTGCGCCGTCGCTCGATCGTGTTTCTCGTCACCGACGGCATCAGCCTCCCGGCGATGGAGCGCGAACTGCGGATCACCGCCGCGCGTCACGATCTCATTCTCGTCCTCGTCGAGGACCCCCGGGAGACGACGATGCCCGACGTCGGCCTGATCGAGTTGGAAGACCCCGAAACCGGCGAGGAGACGATCTGGGACACCTCCGACCCGGCATCGGTCGCGAACTTCATGGATGAAGCGCAGCGGAGCAGGGCCGAACTGCTTGCGCGCGCGAAACGGCTCGGGATTGACGTCATCCGCCTGAATGCCGGCGAATCCGTCATTCGGCCGATCTGCAGACTGTTCGCCGAACGTGAAAAACGCGCCGCCTCGGGCGGATGAATAACTATATCTATAGAATACTCCGGAGGAACCACATGAGCGGGGCGATTGGCCTGCGATCTAGAATAAACGCGATTCTGCTCCTGATCGTCGGGGGGCTGGCACTCGGACTGTATCTGTACTGGCATGTCGAGGGCCGCTCGGGAACGGTGCGAAGCCGGTTCGAGTCGGGAAGGGCGTATGCGGCCGAACTGCTGGCCCACGGTCTGGTCCGTGAAGCCGTGACCGTGATGGATACGGCGTTGGTCGCCGAACCGGCCACGGCGCGCGCCCTTGCCCTGCGGCGCTCCGTCGCCGACATCTGCATGGACAAGCTTGGCGATTACGAAAAGGCCCTGGCCGAACTCGTCTTCATCAAAACGAGCGATCCGGCCCAGGCTGCATCGCTCGAAGCCCCGATACGTCGGTGCCTTGAACGCCTCGGCAGGGTATACGACGTCCAGCGACGGCTGATGCTCGAAAAAGGTCTCAACCCGACGCAGGTGTACGCAACGTCCACGACCGCCGTCAGGTTCGGAAACGAGTCCGCGATATCCCTCGCCGAGATCGAACAGCGGCTGCTCCGCGCGAAACTCCCCGCGAAGGGCGCACCGAAGGAGGCCGTCGACAACGCCGTCAGGGAATTGATGAGCGAGCGGCTCCTGCGACGGGCGGCCGCCCGTTCCGGCATCGACCGACAGCCTCTCTTCCACGAACAGGTCAAGCGGTTCGAAGATAATCTGGCTATCATGCGGTATCTCGAAGACCATGCGCTGAAGGATGTCCAGGTCGATGAGCAGGCGGTGACCCTCCATCTCGAGAAAAACAGGGAGCGGTATCAGGGACCGATGCGCGTCACGTATAGCGTGTTTGCATTCTCCGACGAGGCGTCCGCGAGGGCATACGTCGCGGGGCAGCCGGCATCCGCCCCGCAGACCGTCGGAGACCACCTTACCGGCATGCCTCAGGAACTTCCTCCGGCCCTCAAATCCATCCGGTGGGAAGCGGATCCGCCGACCGGTCTTCTCGGCCCGGTGGAACTCGAGGGGGCCTGGGTCGTCTACCTCGTTCACGGAGTCGATCCAGGCAGCAGGACGCCCCCCGAGCTCGCCCGCCAGCAGGCCCGGCTCGAACTGCTCGAGCAGAAGAAGAGCTCCAGGATTGCCGAGCTCATTGCCGATCTTGCCCGGCAGGAAGACGTTCGCGTGATCGACGAGTCGATCCAGGCTGCGTTCCAGCCCGCTTCCTCCTCCGTTTCAGCGGAGCGAACGGGGAAGTGACGGCGAGACCATTCAGATGAAGATTCGAAGAGGCCGTCCCGATGCCCTCCTTGTCGGAGTTGCATCCTCGGCGGCGTCTTTGTCCCCTCTGCCGCCCGGGGAGGTCATTTACGGCCTCAAACCGCCGGCGACGGTGCCATTCGACTGGTGGTCGCTGCTTGCCGATATTGCCCTGTTCTGGTTCGGCGTATGGCTTCTTTTCAGGATCACGGCCTGGTGGCGCCGGCGGAGCGAGGCGTGTGAAATCACCCCGCTGGAAGAAGTTGCAGTCGATCACCGGCAGGAGGCGCTCGACGCGCTGGCGAGGCTCAAGTCGTCGCCCGTCTGGGGCGAAGGCCGGAGCAAGGATATCTGCGAATCACTTGCCGGAATCCTCAAGACGTTCCTGCAGGGGCGATATTCCATCGGAACGGGCGCTGCGGCGACGACGGATGAGCTGATGCAGGCGTTTCCGAAATGCCGTGTTCCGGTCCCGCTTCACCAGGAAACGCTGGGTCTGCTCACACACTGCGACGAGGTGAAATACGCGCGCGGCAGTCTCGGGGCCCTGACGCTTGATGAGCTGTGGAACAGATTCCAGGCGCTCGTCGTGAGGGAGGACTGGAGGCGATGAGATGGCTCGACCCGGAGTTCATTCTGCTTGCTGCCCTCATCGGCCTCGCGATTGGGTACAAGCTGCTCGTCGTCGGGCCGCTCAAGCGCGGCGGTCTTCGATTTCCCTTTGCGCATCGGTTGGTCGGGGCCGCGCCGTCCCTGCGCGTGCGGCTCATCTGGCTGCCGGATTTGGTGCGCCTCGCGCTGCTGGTGCTGCTGGTTCTCGGGCTCATGCGCCCGCAGTGGGGGATCGAGCACGAGACCGTGAACCGGCAGGGAATCGACATCATGCTCGCACTCGACGTTTCCGGCAGCATGGCGGCCGAGGATTTCAAGCCGAACCGGCTGAAGGCCGCCCAATCGATCACCGAGCGATTTATCAACGGCATCCGCGACCACCGCCTCGGCCTCGTTGTGTTCGCCGGCCTCGCCCTCACGCAATGCCCGCTGACAATGGATTACGGCGTCGTCACCGAGTTGCTGCGTCGCTCGGACCTGCGCATGATTAGGGCGGACGGCACGGCGATCGGAGACGCGCTGATCAATGCCGTCTACAAGTTCAAGAAAACGCCCGGCGAGAAGCGCGACCAGGTCGTGATTCTTTTGACCGACGGCGAAAACAATTCGGGTGTGGTCGATCCCCTCGAAGCCGCGAAAGTCGCTGCGGAACGGGGAATACGCGTTTACACGATCGGCGTCGGTAGCGTCGAGGGAGCGCCGGTTCCCGTCGACACGCCGATGGGGCGCCAGTATGCGCGAAATCCCGACGGCTCGCTGATGATTCCGAAGATCGACGAGCAGCTGCTGAAGGATATCGCCTACGTGACGCAGGGCAGATACTTTCGGGCGACCGACAACACGACCCTCGAATCGATATACGAAACGATATCGAAACTCGAGAAGGGCAAAATCGATGTCGGCCGCACCGTCCAGTATGCCGAACGGGCCGAATGGTTCCTCCTGCCGGCGTTCGCGCTGCTTGCCATCGAGTTGTTCCTGCGCGGCAGAATCTTCGCGAGGGTGTTTTGAATGTTCAGGGAACCGACGAACCTGCTCTTGACGCTTGCCGGCCTGGTCTGGGCCGCGCTGCTCGCCCGCCGCGTCGTCACCGACCTTCAGTCGCGCCGCGAGCGGTTCGCCACGGACCTGATGTTCTCGAGAATGGCGACGCACCAGCCGACGCGCCGCCCCGTGAACAAGTGGCTGATGCTGCTGCTGGCGTTCGTTCTCATCGGTGTGGGCCTCGCCCGGCCGACGGGAGGTAATGTCGAGGAGCAGGTGACGGGCCGCGGGATGGACGTGATCGTTGCGCTGGACGTTTCCACATCGATGAAGGCGCCTGATATCGATGGAAATTCGCGGCTCGACGTCGCGCGAGCCCTTATCGAGCGCCTGCTCGGCGCGCTGCGCAATGATCGCGTCGGACTGGTCGCGTTCGCCGGCGATACGATGGTCCAGTGCCCGCTGACTCCAGACAAGGGAGCGTTCCTGACGTTTCTCGAGCGCGTCGACCCGGCGATGCTGACGATCCAGGGTACCAACCTGGCCGCAGCGATCGAGACGTCGCTCGACCGGTTCGACTATGTCGCTTCGAGGACACGCGTTATCGTCCTGGTCTCGGACGGCGAAGACCGCGATCAGGCACGGGTGACGAAAGCCGTTGCCGATGCCGTCAAACGCGGAGTACCGATCTACACCGTCGGCATCGGAAGTCTCGAAGGCAGTTACCTTCCCGAGGGGCGCGACATGTGGGGCCGCGTCGTCTACAAAACCTTCAAGGGCGAGCGCGTCGTGACGAAGCTCGACGACGCGATGCTTCGCAGGATCGCGAATGACGCTCGCGGTGCCTATTTCCGAACGAAGGACGTCGCCAGCGCGAAAAAGGTCGCTGAAGCTCTCGAGTCTTTGCCGAGAACCGCCATTCATCAGGGCACCCAGATCGTCACGCGCGAACTGTTCCAATGGCCGGTCCTGCTGGCGTTCCTGCTGCTGCTGGTCGAATGGATGGTTTCCGAGCGTATTCCCTACGAGCGCGAAAAAGACCATTGGTTGAAACGACTATGACATTATGTAAATATATTAATATTATATATGCAACTGTAATCGCTGTGGGCCTCACCATGCCAGGAACCGCCGAAAGTCGGGGAAGCCGGGATGTGGATGAGGGGCTTTCGGCGCTGCGCGCCGGCCGTCTCGAAGATGCTGCGGCTGCGCTCCAGCGTGCCCGGTTCGACGACCCCGCGGAGCCCCGGATCTCCTACGATCTCGGGATCGTTGCCTATCACGCGCGGCGGTTCGGCGAAGCGGCCGGTGAATTCGAACGCGTTGCCTCGAGTCCGGCTTCTCCCCAGGAGCTCGTCGCGGATGCCCTGCACAACCTCGGAAATGCCAGGTTCCAGGCGGGCGAGTATCTCCAGGCGGTCGATGCCTATCAGGCGGCTCTCGCCCGGCGTGACGATCCTGAAACGAAATACAACCTCGAACAGGCTCAAAAGCGACTCGCTGAACAGCAGGCGTCCCAACAAGCTCAACAGCAGGGCAATGGCCAGGACCGCCAACAATCTCAGGATTCGCAACAACAGGGAAAACAGCAGCAAGGACAGCAACAGCAAGGTCAGGAAGGACAACAGGAAAGTCGACAGGCTGGAAAAGACGGTGCTGACAAGCGACATGGGCAGGATAGTGGCGGAAGTGGCGCAGAGCAGCAGAGGCAGCAGTCAGACCAAGCTGGCGCCAATGCCTCTGATACACAGCCGCAATCGTCGGAGAGGGCCGACCAGGACACGGCGAGCGGAACGCCGAAGGCCGAGGAAGAACCCGAGCAGCAGCGTGCGAACGCCAGCGATACCCTGAAACCGGTAGACGCGAACGCTTCTGACCCGACCAGTTGGAGCGAGCAGGAGGCGAAACAGCGCGATGTGAACCTCGAGTCAGAAAAACAGCCGGCAAAGGAAATTCCCGACGCCTCGCAGCGCGCACGGGCCCTGAAGAATCAGAAGCTCAACGCCTACATGGTCGAACGGCTCCTCCGCCAGATGGAGGAGCGTGAAAAGGAAATGCAGCGCAGATACCGACGTGATCCCTCGAGTCGAGATCGCGATGACATCTTCGAAGACCCCTTCTTCATGGATCCCGACAGAATGCGCGAATTCATGGAAGGCCGGCGCGGAAAGCCTGAAAAGCCGAAGACGGATACTCCAGACTGGTGAGGCGCGTTCGATGGGTGGTTCGGAAACTGTCTTGTCCTCGTGCTTGACAGGCTCGGAAGGCGCTTCTATAATGCACGGGTAAGCGGCGATGCCGCTCGATGAGACAGATCGATTATTCCCGCTTTCAGGAGCTGCAGCATGCGATGTCCCATACACCCGGAGGGCTTCTTCTTCAGCGGCGCGCTGACCCTCCTCGCCCTGGTGACGTCGCGCTGTTCTCGTTTGCTCGGGTCGTTCTTCGGACTGCTCGCCGCGTTCACGATCTACTTCTTTCGTGATCCCGAACGTGAAATCCCCCAGGGTGAAGGCTTGATCGTCTCGGCTGCCGATGGCACCGTCGTAGGAATCGACGACGTTTCGAACGCGCCGTTCATCGACGGACCTGCCAAACGGGTAAGTATATTTCTTTCGATATTCAATGTGCATATCAACCGCTCGCCGATCAACGGCCGGGTTGCCTATCGTCATTACAACCCGGGGAAGTTCCTTCCGGCGAACTGCGACAAGGCCTCCCTCGATAACGAGCAGAACGCGATCGGTATCGATGACGGGGGCTATAAGGTCCTCGTCCGACAGATCGCCGGAATCATCGCACGCCGGATCCTCTGCTGGGTGAACCCAGGCGATCAGGTTGCGCGTGGTGAGAGGTTTGGACTCATCCGGTTCGGCTCCCGAACCGAAATTCTGATGCCGCCTGGCGCCGTCGTGGTCGTGAAGGTCGGCGACAAGGTCAAGGGAGGCGAAACTGTCATCGCCCGCCGCTCCTGAAAAGAATCTCCCCTCCACGGAAGCTCCCAGGGAGTCCGTAGCGACTTCTGCGCCGCAGCCAGCTGAAGCTCTATTTCCACAGAGCCGTGCCATGCGGCATCTCTCGATTCTGCCGAGCGTGTTCACCTCTCTGAATCTGTTTTGCGGCTATCTGTCGGTGATTTTCACCTCCCGGGAAGAGTATCTTCTCGCCGGGTGGTTGATCATCCTGGCCCTCATCTGTGACATCCTCGATGGCCGCATCGCCAGGCTCACCTCCGTCACTTCGCGCTTTGGCGCCGAGCTCGACTCGCTCGCCGACCTCGTGAGCTTTGGCGTTGCGCCGGCGTTTCTGGTGTTCAGCAGGTATCTCGCCGACTATCTTATCGTCGGTCTGCTGTCGACGTCGGTGTTCGTTCTTTGCGGCGCGCTGCGCCTCGCCCGGTTCAACGTCACGCCGCCCAGCGACCGCGACGTCTTCACCGGCCTCCCGATTCCGGCAGGGGCCGGCATTCTCTGCACGCTGACGATCTTCGAGATGCAATTCTTCCCGTTCTTCCGCATCCCCGACATCGCGATTCCCTTCGTGCTCATCCTGACCGGTTTCCTCATGGTGAGTACCGTCGAATACCCCGCGATGAAGAAATCGAAGAAGACGTCGGCCATCCGTCAGATGCTGGTTGTCACCTTCGTCGTCGCGCTCGTCACGATGCCGGCCCTGACCCTTTTCCTCTACTCCTGGGGCTTCGCATCCTACGGTTTGTTCATGTGGGCTTTCAAGAAGCTGTATCTGCTTGTCCGCGGCAGAAATGCCTCCGACGAGCCTCAGCGACCGCTGTCACCCTCTTCAGGTCAGTGAAGACGAGCCGGCTTCGTTTGCCCGGTCGAGAATCTCGCGAAGCTGGCGAAGCAGGTCCCGCGGTGCGAACGGTTTCTGGATGATCTGACAGATCCCGCGAAGCACGCCTTCGTGGTTCAATATCTCGCTCGAGTATCCCGACATGAAAAGACCCTTCATCCCTGGATGCTTCCCGGACATTCGTTGATACAGCTCGGGGCCGTTCATTCCCGTCATGATCACGTCGCTCAGAAGAAGCTTGATATCGTGTTTCGCATCGGAAAACAGCTGCAGAGCTTCTTCCCCGCTCGATGCGGCTAGAACGTCGTAGCCGCTTCGCATCAGAATTTCGCAAACCATCGTTCGGACGATGTCCTGGTCCTCGACCACGAGAACGGTTTCGCCGCCCTTATTTGAAACGGCCACGGGCTGAACCTGCAGCGCTTCGAGCGGAAGATCGGTGAGGGGAAAATACAACCGAAACGTCGTTCCGCGGCCCGGCTCACTATAGACATGAATATATCCGCTGTGGCGCTTGACGATGGCATACACGGTTGCAAGGCCAAGCCCCGTGCCTTTCCCGGGGCCCTTCGTCGTGAAAAACGGATCGTAGATTTTCTGCTGGGTTTCCCTGTCCATGCCGATACCGGTGTCGCTGACACTGAGAACGGCGTGGGGGCCGGCGATTTCGCCGCCATGAAGACGGAGAAACGCGTCGTCCAGCTGGACCCGGTTCGTTTCGATGATCAGGCGCCCTCCCTGCGGCATCGCGTCCTGTGCGTTCACTGCAAGGTTGATGAGGATCTGCTGAAGCTGCCCAGGATCACCGAGGATAGCGCCGACGTCGGGAGAGAGATGGAACGACACCACGATGTTTTCACGCAGCATGCGCCGGAGCATGGGTTCGAAGGCGATGATGGATTCGTTGAAATCGACGGATTTGATCTCGATGGACTGTTTCCGTGCAAAGATCAGCAACTGCCGCACCAGTTTGCTGGAGCGCTCGGCTGCATCGATGATGAGTCCGAGGTCCTGCCTGATGCCGACTTCGGTATCCGGCAGTTTATCCTTGATCAGCAGCCCGTATCCGAGAATGGGGGAGAGCATGTTGTTCAGATCGTGGGCGATCCCGCCGGCAAGCTGCCCGAGCGCCTCGAGTTTGCTTGCCTGATGAAGTTTTGCTTCGAGCAGTCGTGAGCTCTCTTCGGCGGCCTTGCGCGCGTTGATGTCCGTCTCGATGCCGACCCAGACGCGACGGCCGTCGGGAAGCAGGTGCGAGTTCGACCTGATATGTCGCCAGCGCCAGGGGCCTTCCGGAGTCCTCGCGCGGAACTCGATGTCGAAAATGCCGTTGGACTGGATTGCAGCAAGCTCTTGCCGCCGAAACTCCCCGATGTCGTCGGGATGGACGGTTCGGTAGATGAACCCCGCATCGGCTATCGCCTGCTCGGGGGTGCAGCCGTGAAGGGCTTTCACTCCCTCGCTGATATACAGCAGGTTGACATGTCCGTCGGGCATCGCCTCGGCTTCGTAGAGCATGCCGGATGGGATGCTGTTGCCGATCATGCGCAGTCGCTCCTCCTGCTCGCGAAGGCTCTGTTCCGTTTTTTCCCTGGCCGAGATGATCCTGCTGAGGTTGATATTCTGATACGCGATCAGGGAAAGCTGATTGGCGAGCGTGTACAGCATCCGCGTGAGTTGCTCGAGTTTCTGAAGAGACATGACGGGAACTTCGAGAAAGGCTCGCACGACTTCATCTTCGTTTGCGCCGATCTCGCGGGCATAACGGCGCATTCCATCTTCGGTCTGCGCTTCATTGCGAACCTGGCCAATCAGCCAGGTTGCGATATGTCGCCCGGCCACGGTGATGCGACAGCCTGCGTCCCACAATCCGCCGCTCAGGCAGGGCTGAATGGCGAGACCATCCGGATGAAAATTTCCGATGGCGGCATCGGATGCGTAGCAGTTGCGGCACCCGACATCCGTTTTACGGATGATATCGCGGCAGAGACGGCAGAAGTTGCTCGGCTTCGTGATGGGAGTGCCGTCGGGCCTCGCGATCAGCGATGCGACACCGGTTGCCGCGGCGAAAAGATCCTGAAAGGTCTGGATGTCTTCGATCCGAAAGAGCTGCTCAAACGTAATTTCATCGGCATTTGCGCCATACTGGCGCAGATTCGCTTCGATGTTGGCGATCCCCACAGGTGGCCTCTCAAAGGTGGTCTCTGCGTCTCTGCAGACGAAATCCGTCGCGGACGTTTTCCAAGGGTACAGCATGGGGGGCTGATTTGCAAAAAAAAGCCCCGGCCGTTCTTTCAGCCGGGGTTTCCGCGATAGGTCGAAGACGATCAGGGTTTAGCCGAGACGATCTCAACGTTGGTGAGAATGGGAAGTCCATTCTCGTCCTGGTTCGCCACGCCTTTCAACTGAAGGATGGTTCCCTTCGGATACAGCTTGGGGAGGCGGTCGAGCATGATGGCGCCGGTCGGATCGGCGAGAAGATAGAAGCGCCGCCCCTTCTGATCGAAGCCCTTCGCCAGAACCCCGAGGAGCCCGACGGTGCGGCCTTTGATTCCAAGCGGATCGAAGAGAATCTGGGAAACGGCCATCATCTGCTCCGGTTCATCGAGAAGGGGAGCTGCTTCCGTGACGTCGACATAGGGACGGCCGTTCGCATCGAGATGGACTTGGCCGAGGACCGTGATGCAGCGACCGCGGGCCGAAGGATCATCGGGCCTGAGCTGGTCGGGCATGCGACCGGTGCAGTAGATGCAGGTCCCGTCATCGCCGCGGACGATCCAGTCCGATCGGGTAACGGGAGGGGCACCGACATCCTGGCCCTTGTCGGCTTTCCAGCCGAGGAACGTCGCTTTCAGCGAGACGAACGAGTCCTTGAACGCCTCGGGCTTCTCGACGATCTGCTTCACGGCGGTGAAAATGGTGTTGCCGCGGAGATCGCCGGCCTGCGCCGTCATGGCGGCAGCCGCGACGAACAAAACCAGGACTATGCAGAAACGCAAAACGCGGGAACGACTGTTCATGATTCCATCCTCCCCAGGGTGGCGTAGTTTTCCTTGATCCGCGAGCAGACCGCGGCAAGATCCGATGTTGTGTCGCTTCCCATTTTCTGAAGGGCTTTCAGGGATGTTTTTTGCGTGCCAAAAAGAAGAA
>JAGOCE010000515.1 GCA_017998915.1 Candidatus Ozemibacteraceae bacterium | reverse complement strand
ATAGGCTTCGTACCGGTAGAACCAGCCGACGCCCACGAAATCGGCATGGATGAGCGAGGCAAGGACGAACAAGCCTGCAGCTCCGGCATTTCGGAACGACGCGGCCGACGGCTCTCTCCATGCGCGAAAGAGCGAGTAGGTTCCCAGCGTCATCATCACCAGCAGGGATGGGCAGATCAGGATACGCATGACTGCCTTCACCAGCGGCGTATACAGAAACCACGCCGGGATTCCCTGGGCAAGGCCGATTGTTTTCACCAGGATCGATGCCGGCACGAAGGGCATATTATTTGATATACTATATATTCCGAACAGGGTCACCGGGAGCAGTGAAGCCAGGCCCAGGGGGACGGCTTCGCTCCACCTTCGTCTCCAGGCCAGCACCAGAAAGACCGGGGCAACCAGAGCCATGCTTTCATACCGCGCCGCAACCGTGAGCGCGGCGATTCCCGCGAGCGTGAAGAAACCCATGGGAGGCTTCGCGGTATCGGGAGACGGCCAGAGATATTCCGCAGCCTTCAGGGCGAAGAGGACCGCCAGCAACGTATGGAGAAGATGCTCCATCCCTGACAGGATGAGCGCCGGCATGGGGATCGCGAACATGAGCGCGCACAGGAATGCGAAGCGGTGCCAGGATCGCCCGGCATAGCCGGCCCATGAACGGCACAGCAGCGAATCGCTGACGGCAATCAGCAGGCAGCCGAAGAGGACATTCAATGCGAGGGGGGCTAGATCGCTCACACCGAAAAGACGGCACCAGAGGGCAAGAATGATCGTCCAGAGGGGAGACGAGGAGGCGGAGGAGAATTCACGGGGAGAAACGCCCCAGACCCCATGTTCGGCAAGCGTTCTGCCGATCGTCAGGTGAATGTAGGCGTCGTCCAGGGCGTAGACGAAGATGCCGTTCGCCGCAGTGCTGTCTTGCCAGCCGGCCCCGGCCACCACGACCACGAGGCACATCACGACGACGACAGGCCATATCGATCTTCCGGTCATGGCGTCATTCCTCTCCCTGGGGTTTGGTCGATGGCACGGGCGGGCGGCCCCCCGGAAAGACGAAGCGAATCGCGTCGGCAATCGTCCGGACGCGTGTGATATCGGCACCCTTGGGGGGCTCTCCGGCCTCGGAAACCAGGAAGCGCGTGAAGCCGAACCGGCGGCCTTCCGCCAGGCGGCGTTCGACGCCGGAAACCGGCCGGATGTCTCCCGAAAGCGTCAGTTCGCCGGCCATCAGGAGATCGCGCGGAACTGGTTTGTCCCAGGCACTTCCGACGAGAGCCATCGCGAGGCCGAGGTCGCCGCCAGGTTCACCGAGCCGCAAGCCGCCAGCCACATTCACGAAGACGTCACGATTGTAGAATTTCATCCCGCCGTGTTTTTCGAGCACGGCGAGCACGAGATGCAGGCGGTTCGAATCGATGCCCGACACCACGCGGCGCGGCATCGACAGGAACGAGTGGGTAACCAGGGTCTGCAGCTCGGCCAGGATGCAGCGGGATCCTTCGAGAAGCGGCACCACGACGACCCCGGGAGATTCCGTGCGATGGCGGCTGACGAACAGGTCGGAAGGATTCAGTACCGGCATCAGGCCGTTTCCCGTCATCTGGAACACCGCCACCTCGCCCGTGGCACCAAACCGGTTCTTGAACACACGCAGGATGCGGAAATTCGAGTTGATCTCACCCTCGAAATAGAGGACCGTGTCGACGATGTGCTCGAGCACCTTCGGACCGGCGATCGCGCCTTCCTTCGTCACGTGGCCGATGATCATGACCGGCAGACCACGGTCCTTGCCGAACTTCGTGAGAATGGCGGCGCATTCGCGCACCTGGGCGACCGCGCCGGGGGTGGCTTCGAGCTGGGGCGTGAACACCGTCTGGATCGAGTCGATGACGAGCAGGCGCGGCTGGTAGGTCATCACGGCTCCGAGCGCCGCGTCGATGTTCTGCTCGGAAACGAGGAAGATGTCCTTGCCGTTGCCGATTCCGAGCCGATCGGCGCGAAGCTTGATCTGGGTCAGGGACTCTTCGCCCGAGATATAGAGAATCGGCTTGATCGTCACGCCGAGCCGCGAGGCGAGCTGGAGCATGAAGGTCGACTTGCCGACGCCGGGCTCGCCGCCGATCAGGGTGATGCCGCCGGGAACGAGGCCGCCGCCGATCAGCTCGTCGAAGGTGTCGAAACCGGTCGCGAAGCGGGCGGCCCGTTCCGCCTTCACGTCGTCGAGAGACTGACACAGCGCGAGGTTCGCCGCGCCCGACTTGAAATCGTGCATCGTCGGCCGACCGGCCGGTCCCACGGCCTCGGCGACGATGGTGTTCCACTCCTCGCAGCCGCTGCACTGGCCCTGCCACTTGCTGTAACTCTGTCCGCACGTCTGGCACGCGTAGGTCACACCGTTCTTGCGGCCCATATCGTCTCTCCCTGCCTGTCTCGCTCCGGCATGCCGGGCACCGATCAGGATATCACACCACCGCCGATCGGTCCGCTGCCGCCTCGCGCCTGATCA
>JAGOCE010000106.1 GCA_017998915.1 Candidatus Ozemibacteraceae bacterium | reverse complement strand
CAGGAAGATCGATTGGAATAAAGACACCCGGATTCACACGGTGACAACCACCGACGGGAAAACCCTCCAGCTCGAGCGTGCCTGGATCTTCGTTGGGCGGGGTGCCTATCTCGAGTTCACCGGCACCGACAAGGAATCAGGCGAGGATGCGAACGGAACCATCACGGGAAGCGACATCGCGGGCATCGAGTTCGCGGCCGCGGCCCCCGCCGCCGCACCGACTGCCGCGGATACGGCGCAGGCCGCCGAACCCACGGCACAGGCCGAACCGGCATCCCCGGCTCCGGAGCCGGCCAAGCCGGCAAAGCCCTCCAAGCGACTGTCAACGAATAACATCGACTATACCAAAGACGCCGTTGCTGAGTTCGACCGGAAGCTTCCGGCGATCGTCGCGGAGTATGAGAAGGCGAAAGCCGCCGGCAGTCTCACCGCCGACGAGAAAGATCCCTACACCGGTGAGATGGAGCTGAAGGAGTTCATGATCGTGAGGAGCGCGCACGAGGCGTTCCACGGGATCGTGAAGAACTACGTCGCCGCCCTCCGGGACGGCTGGGAGGCCTCGGACGCCGAGCTGGCCCCGTATCATGACAAGCTCGCATCACTGCTTCCCCAGCTCGAAAAGCTTGGGTATCGAAGCTGTTTCAGCCCAGACGACGCGGCCTGCGAGAATCTAGAGAACATGGACCGCTCGAGTCTCAAGGCCCGCAAGGCGGAGCTCCTGACGACCGCACGCGGCAACGCGAACGAAGGCCAGAAGCTGATGGAGGAGGTCGATGCGAGCGTCGCGCAGTTCGAGAAGACGTTCGAGAGCGCAAGCCAGGCCGGGCATCCGGCTCTCGGGCGATTCAAGGCCGAGATCGCGAGGCTGAAGAAAGCCTGCGAAGCGGGATTCGCCGAGTCGGGCAAGGCGAAGGAAACCGCCATGGCCGCTTGGGAGGCCCTGAGGGAGGAACGTGAGCGGCTGCAGGAAACCACCTACAAGATCGAGAACGGCCAGATCCATCCCAACGCTTGGGCCGGGTTCATCGATGAACTGGAGAAGTTTGAAAAAACCGAGTCGGCCGTCGTGAAGGAGAAGATCGAAACGCTCGGCAAGATCTGCGGCGCCAACGCGGACACCCTCGAATCAACCATGGAAGCCCTTCTCGGCAAGAATCCCTCGGGTTGGGACTGGAGCGCCGAAGTGAAGCACTTTGACAAGATCTTCAAGGCCATTCCCGGGTTCCGCAAGAACATCGGCGAAGGCATCGCCGAGCAGGCACGGCAGAACCTCGGCATGATGAGCGCGTTCGACGAGGCCATCCGCGCGAAGAAGTTCGAAGAGCTGAAAGACCTCGTCAAGCTCGGCCTGCGCTATGATCCGCACAACGCCGATCTCATCGATCTCACGACCAAGGTAGAGGAGGCCGCGGCCGGAGACGCTGCCGCGATCGAGAAGCAGATCGCCGAGCGCCAGTGGCCAGGAAACCACAAGGGGTTCGCCGGCCCCGGCACCCCGGAGGAGCTGACGAAGGCCGCCATCGACTACTTCAACTCCACCTGCAAACCGACCGAGAAGGCGCTCGCCGCATGCATCGTCGAGCCTGACTGGTATTGTTTCAAGCGCAATATTTTCGGCCAACCCGTGCAGTGGGCGCTGACCTTCCAGATGGCCGTCGACGTTGAGGGCGAAACCACTCCCGACATCATCTACACCTGGAGCATCTCGTTGTTGACCGAGGAGAACGTTGGCATCGCGAAAGCCCCGCCGTTCAAGTGGGCCGCCTTCAACTTCAAACAGAAGATGAAGCGCGCCAACATTCCCGGCCTGAAATGACCTGACACGGCTTCTGAAGACACCGGCCGCGGGCGTGATCACACGCCCGCGGTTTTTTCAAGGATCGCGATTCGCTCAGCAGGAGAGCCACGATCATCTACGACACGATTCCTATGCGCTTGACGGAACGCAAGGAAACGTTTACCGTCTGCGAAGCCGATTTCTGACTGAAATAAACGGATTGCATGCTCCAACAGAATATATTTGGAATTATCGGCTAGTTTTTCGTTACGGAGAACGACATGAGATTTGTCCTTGTTTATCCTGAAATCCGAACGAGTTTTCCCAATTACACTGGGGGATATAGCGAGGGCATCGCCTCGATTCTCACAACGCTGAGAAGTCTCGGGCATGAGGTACAACTGGTTCACATCACACGCGTGGAACAAATGGCCCGAGATCGACTGATCAAGCAGATTGGCGATTTCCGGCCTGATCTGGTCGGCTTTTCTTCCATGTCGCCAAATTTTCCTCACGCCCGGACCATAAACGATTTCGTCAAATCCGACCTGAAGGTTCCGACCATTATTGGCGGATGCCACGCACAGTTCAGATATGCCCAGATTTTGGAAAAGGAATCTTTCGATTTCATCGCGGTTGGAGAAGGAGAAGCCATCCTGCCAGGACTTTTCCAGGCGCTGGACGAAAAGCGGCTGGACATCGACCTGCCAGGAATCATCACTCGGCAGCATCCTATACCACGCGATCTCGACAAGTGCCTGGTTCAAGATCTGAATTCGCTGCCGATACCGGACCGGAGCTTTTTCGATTTCCCGAATCTTCGGGAATCGTTGGAGTGTCAGGCCCAATTCATGGCTGGGCGCGGATGCCCCTTTGAATGCACCTACTGCGCGAACAAGATTCATAGCGACATGTTTGGAACCCGAAAAGTCCGGATGAAAAGTCCGCAGCGGGTCATCGAAGAAATTCTCGGGGTTCTGAAACAGCATCCATTCATCACCAACATTTTTTTCCAGGATGACATTCTTCCGCTGTACCGCAAGTGGCTCGATGAGTTTGCTGAGTTATACAGGGAAAAAGTGAAGTTGCCTTTTGTCTGCAATATTCATCCGAATCTTATCGAGAGAGATGTGCTCAAGCTTCTGAAGTCGCTCGATTGCCGAAGCGTTCAGATGGGGGTGGAATCAGGGAGCCAGCGAGTCAGGAATGATGTATTGAAGCGCCGGATGACCAATGAAGACATCATCAGGCGTGTAGAACTCTGCCACGAACACGGGATGGAATGCGCGACATTCAATATTCTTGGAAATTACTCGGAAACCTTCGACGAAGCGCTTCAGACAATCAAGCTGAATGCCAAACTTGGTCCGGTTCGGGCATATTCGACCATATTCATTCCCTATCCCGGAACTCAACTGAACAAGACCTGCATAGAGGCGAATGCGTTCTCGAGTGGCGCCGAGCCTGCGGATTTCCCTGAATATACGGAATACCCGATCATCAGCAATCCCGACTTCCCCCCTGAAAAAGTCGTATTTCTCAAGAACTGGTTCGGCGTGTTGATCCGCCTCTACAGGCAACTTCCTGAAGCCCTCATGGACAGGATCCTCCACAAGAAGCGTTTTCCATACGCTTTCCTGAACGCCCTGACCAGATTCGCCAAACCCCTTGCAATTCGCCTCTATCTTGGGTTTTTCGTGAAACTGAAAAATCGATTCAAATGATCGCCTGAGATGATGCTTTTCGGTGCACCGGCGCGGGACACCCCGTCTTGCTTATATTGATTGATATAACTTATACCCACCCTTGTGTGTGACGGCGAGCAACTTTTTCTTTTCGAGGTTCTGGAGGCAGGACTGGATTTTCGCTTCGCCGGCGATGCGGAATTTGCCGGCGATTTTTGATTTCGTCTTGGGGCTCCGACAGTAGGAGAGAATCTCGTTCGAAAGCGTGTCGATCGTTGAAGGTAGGGGTTTTCGGGGAAAGACGAAGGTGCTTCCGAGGTTCCCGCCGCTGAGGTGTTCGCCGTGTTCGAAGGAGAGATACTCCTCGTGGCCGGCCAGAAAACTCCGGAGCCGGGTCCGGATCTTCCCGCCCTCGCCGGTGGAGCCATAACCGTGGATGACGAGGATGCGGCCGTAATCGCCGCCGCGCACCCGGTCGTTGTAAAAACCGATGAACGCATCGATGGCTTCGGCCACAAGGAAACCATGGAGATCTATTTCGTTGTCCATGCTATGTTTCGCAGTATAATGAAAGAGAGAGGCCCTCATCAAGCACTTCCCGGATGAAACATCCTTGCGAGCCTGTTGAAGCAAGAGAGGCTCAGGCCGAACGAGCGGTTTTCATCGCCAGGGTTCAAGAGTGGGTGTTCGGCGGCATCTGTGTCATCTACACCATCTGCGGACGAAGGTTCTTATCGGAAAGGAGAGGAAGTATGGCCGAAAAACGCCGCGTGAGCGGGGTGGTCGACCGTATCGAGGGAAGCGTCGTGGTGGTACTCGTGAAAGACCCGAAGGATCCCGAGATGACGATCGAGGTTTACGTACCCCGCAGCAAGATCAAGAAAGTCGAACTCGAAGAGGGCGACCGAGTCTCCGTGATGGTCTGAATGCGCGCCGTCCTGGTCTTTCCGCCCCAGTGGGACCCCCGCCAGCCGCCGCTCGCCCCGGCCGTGCTGGCGGGGGCTCTGCGCCGGGCCGGAGCGGACGTGCTGGTCAGAGACCTGAATCTGGCGCTGTATCGGCAGCTGCTCCGGTCTGAACTTCCGGGCGGTATCGAAGCGTTTCTTCTCGGGAAGCTGCTGGACCCCGCGTCGTTGCGCAACGCCCCGGAATACATGCGCATCACGGGCGAACTCCAGAAGATCTTCGACGAACGGTTCGACCCTCGAGGAAAGGGCCGCCTGTTCTGGGACACCTGCGGCGGCACCCCGTCTGCAGCCGCCTCTCACGACTGGAAGAGCGTCCTCGCCGCGCCAGACTCGGTGCCGTTTCTACGGCACCTGGAGCCGGAGATCGCGGAAATCCTGGCCTGGAAGCCCGATTTCATCGGCATTTCCGTCATTTCCGACACCCAACTTGCGGCATCGCTCGCCTTGGCGGCCCGCTTCCGGCGCGACCTGCCCCGTGCCCGAATCATTCTCGGCGGAGACGCCATCACGTATCGCCGAAGCATGCTCTCCGGAATGAACTGGCTGCAGCCCGCGATCGACGCGGTCGGCATCGGTGATGGAGAACCTCTTTTGGCGGAGCTTGTCACCGGCGTGTCGCTCATGGAGGCACCCAACGCAGTTTCCTGGGATGCGGCGGCCGCCGGGCATGCGCATCATTCATTCGTTATAAATATGTCAGATGTCGGCAGCCCGGATTTCGACAGGCTGCCCCTGAAAGCGTATCTGACGCCACACCTGGTCATGCCCATCGAAACCGCCCGGGGCTGCCCGTGGGGGCGCTGTTCCTTCTGCATTCATCCCGTGCGGGCCGCCACCGGCCGCCCACGGTACCGTCCCAAGCCGGCCGGTCACGTCGCCACAGAAATCGGAAGTCTCTTCGCCGCCGGCCACCGCCGGTTCTTCATCGTCGACGAGGCCGTGCCACCGCCTAGACTGCGGGAACTGAGCGGCATATTCGCGTCTCTCCCTGAACCGGTCTCCTGGATCGCGTATGCCCGCCTCGACGAAGGTCACACCCGGGAAAGCTTCGACCGTGCACGCGCCGCGGGCTGCCGAAAACTGTTCATCGGCGTCGAAAGCGGGTCAGACCGTATCCTTGGAAAATTTCATAAAGGCACAAATACAACCAGATCGCGCCGTATCCTGCGCGATGCCGCCGCGGCAGGGCTGGCCGTGCACTTTTTCCTGATGACCGGATTCCCGGGCGAGAAGGAGATCGACCGGCAGGCGACGCTCGACCTGCTCGCCGACGTCTGGCCTGCCTTCGACCCTTTTGGCGTCTCGTTTGACCTGTTCGCTCTGACCGGCGAACTCGAAACCGATCTCGCGACCGCCCCGACCTCGTTCGGCTGGAACGGTCCGATCCGCGATTCCTACAACGACCTCGCCTGGCAGTTTCCCGTCACCTCAGGGCCCGCCGCAGCGAACTCCCTGCACGAGTTCAGAACCCGCATCACCTCGCTCGCAGACCGAATTCTCGGCCCCGACTTCGGCCTCCGCCACGCCGCCCTCGCCCAGGACTCTCTTCATCTGCTTCTCCTTGAAGCTCGCAACAAGGCAGCTGGTCGCGAGGGCGAAGCCAGAGGTCGGCGGCTTTTTTCGTAGCGATGGCGCCCAGGGGGGCGGTCAGGAGGATGCTCAGCGTCGCGAGGGCGAGAATCGTTTCACCCGGTCCGGTGGGGAGGCCGGCGGCTTTCATGGCTGCGAGGGGGGCAGCCCCGATGGCTGCCTGGACGCTGGCCTTGGGGAGCCAGGACGCCGCGAACACGAGGCGCTCACCCCAGGTGAAGGGGCTGCCGAGCTGGGCCGCCCAGACCCCCGCCATTCGCGCGGCGACGCCGGCGAAGATGATGAGAACGCCTGTCAGGCCGGCGCTGGATGCGACATCGAGACGAAATTCGGCACCGACGACCGCAAACAGCAGGATTTCCGCGAAGACCCAGATTTTGCTCAGCTTCGATGATATTTCATGAGCTATTTTTTCTCGGCGGGTCAGCATGATGCTGCCGATCGCCATCGTCGCGAGGAGACCCGAGAACGGGGTTGCCGACCCGACGGAGCGTTCGAGATTCACGAGCAGCAATGCCAGCGCGAGAATGGCCAGTCCGCGTTTCGTGGCCCTCGGGTTGAAGGTTTCAAATAGTTTATACAGTATTGCCCCGGCGAGGAGCCCGAGGATGAGCCCATTCAGCAGGGCCACGGGGATTTTCATGAATTGGCTGACGAGGCTCGAGTCGGCATGGGCATACATGGATATGAACACGTTGCAGATCAGGATGTTGATGATGTTGTCGAGCGATGCGGCCGTCAGGATCAGTTGAGGGATGTTCCGTTCCGTCCCCCGCTTTTCCTCGACGCACTGGAGCATGAACGGGATGATGACCGCGGGCGAAACGGCCGGCAGGATGAAACCGAGCGCGAAAGCCGAATTCCAGGGAAGCTCGAGGGCGGCGTGGGCGATGAGCGCCACCGTTCCCGCTTCGAGCAGGCTGGGGATGATCGACAGCGTCAGCAGACGGAAACCGAATGTTCGCAGGGTCTGTACATGTATCGAAAAACCGGCGCGCAGGAGAATGACGACGAGCGCGATCAACCGCAGATCCGTGCTGATGGCGAGGAGGTTCGGCGTCAACTGGTTCCCGTAGGATGGCCCCAGCAGAAAGCCGATGACGAGAATGCCGATGAAGCCGGGGAGTCTGACTTTCCGAGCCCCCCAGTCGACCAGCAGCGACAGGATCAGAATTCTTGCAAGACTGAACGCCACGACATGCCCCTTTTCACCCGCATTGCCCCCAGAAACGGAAAAACTCCCGCCTTCCGGTTTTCGCGTGAAAACCATCTGCAGGAGTCATCAGCTTCAGAAAAGCGTTTGAAGGGGAACCCCATCCCCTCGATCTCGAACACGATGCTACCAAAAGATCGGGATTCAGCCAAGCTTTTTCCATTACACGGGCTATCGCAGAAGCATTTCCTTCTTCCAGCCGGTGCCATAGAATCGGAATGTCCATCGAATTCCCGAAATACTTGAATATGCCTTCCGACCAAACGACGCCGTCATCTTCGGATCATGCCGGAACTCCCCCGAACTCTCCGGCGATGGCTTCGGGGTTTTGGCCGGCGATGGCGGCGAGGAAGGGGCGGCCGTATTTCGCGAGTTTCTGGTCGCCGACGCCCTTGATGAGAAGCAGGGATTCAGGATCGGCGGGCTTGAGAGCCGCCATCGAGGTGAGCACCGAGTCGGGGAATACCATATACGGCGGGATTCCCTGTTTGCGCGCCAGCAGGAGCCGGAGCTGCCTCAGCGTCTCGAACAGCGGCAGGGAGGTGGCATCCCCGCCTCCGATCGCGTTCGCACCGGCAGCGGCGCGCTTGCGTTTTTTCGACCGGCCGGGCAGGCCGGGCTTGCCGAGACGCACCACGCCGTTGCCCTTGCACAGTTCGAGGCCGGCAGGTGTGACCTGGAGAAGGGGGTAATCCCCATCGGTCACCGCGAGCAGGCCCTGGATGACGAGCTGGTCGATCCAGCCGCGCAGGATGGCCTCGGTGTATTCCTTCATCAGGCCGAAGACCCGGAGCGTATCGTGGCCATTCGAGATGATGCGCTCGTCGGATTTGCCGAGCAGGACGCTGATGACGTAGTTTCCGCCGAACCTGCTGCCGGTGCGGTAGACGGCACTGATGATCTTCTGCGCCGCCACGAGAGCCTCGTCATCCGGCAGCGCCGTCGTCTCGCCCAGGCATACATCGCATGCGCCGCATCCCTGGTCGTTATTGATACTATTCGTTATATCTTTTATAGTATTTTCATCCAATTCCGAGGGAGGCGGATACGTCTTGCCGAAATGCTCGGCGAGCAGGCGGTGGCGGCAGACGGGGGAGACGGCGTATCGGCCGATCTCCTTCAACTGACGTTCGACGACGCGGCGGCGCTCCGGCGTCATCCCCTCGTCACGGAACGAAAGGGCGCGGTGCGTCGCGAGATCGCCGGCCGAAAAGAACAACACGCACTCGGCGGGTTCACCGTCGCGGCCCGCACGGCCCGACTCCTGCTGGTAATGCTCGATCGATTTGGGTGTGTTCGCGTGAATGACGTATCGCACGTTCGACCGGTCGATTCCCATACCGAACGCTATCGTTGCGACGACCACGTCGAGCCGCTCGTGGACGAAATCATCCTGGGTGCGAGTCCTCACGGCGGCATCGAGGCCGGCATGATACGGAGCGCACGAGACGCCCGCCTTCGCGAGATTCTTCGCCAGCCGCTCGACCTCCTTGCGGGTCTGGGCATACACGATACCGCCCTCGCGCGGGTGGTTGAGGATCACGTCGAGCACCTGTCGCGCCTGATCGTGCCGCGGAAACGCCCGGTACGTCAGGTTCGGACGGTCGGGGTGGCCGACCAGCGAGACCGGGTTCCGCAGACCGAGCTGGGTACGAATGTCATCCTGCACGGCCGGCGTCGCCGTCGCGGTCAGGGCGAGCCGGGGAACCTCCGGGATACTTTCCAGCAACGGCCTGAGCTGGCGGTATTCGGGCCGGAACTCATGGCCCCAGTGGGAGACGCAATGCGCCTCGTCGACCGCGACAAGACCCAGGCAGGGCCGCACCGTCTCGAGCAGGCCGCCTGCGACGAGCCGCTCCGGGCTGACATATAAAAGCTGAAGCGAGCCGTCATTGATCGAAGCATATACCGATTTCCGTGTTTTCTCCGGCGTCTGCGAGTGGAGCGCGCCGGCCTTCAGGCCGATCTCGCACGCGGCCGCCACCTGGTCGTCCATCAGGGCGATCAGCGGCGAGACGACAAGCGTCAGCCCGACGCCGCACGCCGCCGGAAGCTGGTAGCACAGGCTCTTGCCGCCGCCCGTCGGCAGGATGACGAGGGCATCCCGCCCGCCGAGCACTGCGGTAACGGCCTCCCTCTGCATCGGCCGGAACAAGCCGTAGCCCCACATCCGCTTCAGAACGTCATCGGGGTCCCGGCGCATGGCGTCGCCGCAGGTCCGGCCGGTTTCGGCATCGACGTATTCAGGCATCAGCATCCCATCCATCATGGTTTCAGAACCCTCCCCGGTCATGGCTCGCCAACCGGAACCGGCCGGCCTGACCATACATCCGCCGAAACAAGCTGCCGGGGAAAAGATCTTTTGGAATGTTCCGGCTCACGCGCTCAGGATATCTCCCGGTCGCGCCACCAGCAGTTTCGCGCCGCCTTCCCGCAGTTCAGCTTCTTCCCGGAAACCCCAGAGAGCCCCAATCGGGAACATGCCGGCCGCAACCGCCGTCTTCATGTCGACCATCGTGTCGCCGAGATACAGGAAGGATTCGGGCGGCAGGCCCGACTCGGCCGCGATGCGCAGGGCGCCCGCCGGATCGGGCTTTCTCGGTATGCCCGCCCCCGCGCCGTAGACGCGCCTGAACGGTACGCCTGGAAAATAATGCTCAACCATCATCACGGTGAACTCGTCGGGCTTGTTCGACAGCACCGACATCTCCACGCCGCGGGCCAGCAGGCCGTCGAGAAGCCCTTGAATCCCGTCATACGGCCGCGTGACGTCAGCCCAGTGGCGGTCATACTCGGCATGCACCTCACGAAAAACCTCATCCACCGTCTCCGGCACGCGCCGGTCAGCCGGAAGCGCGCGCTCGGCCAACATCCGCATGCCGTCGCCGACGAAGTACCGGTAGGCGTCGAGCGGATGAGTGGCAAACCCTTGCCTGAGCAGCACGCGATTGGTCGAGTCGGCGATGTCCGCCAGCGTGTCGAGCAGGGTGCCATCAAGGTCGAAAATGATGCCGCGAAACGGGGTGATATCCATAGGCTCTCATTGTACCACAGGCAAGTCATCCGCACCTGTTACCACGGACAGTCTCCGTGCTATCATCCGCTCATCATCACCAAGGCAACGCGATGGATAAACGGGAACGACTGACAGACGAGGAACTGCTCCGCCGGCTTTCCGGGCATCTGAAGCCGGTCCTCGCCCCCCACCTCCTGCACGAAGCAAAGCCGGAAGCCAGGTATACGATGGGCGTTTTCTGGCTCGCCCTTTTCCTGGGGATCATGGGGTTCCTCTGGTCTACCATATTATATCCTATTCATTATATTATAACCTGGCTGGTGTTTTCCGCCATCCAGTCCCTCGATTTCTTCAACTTTTTCAGCATGCTCTTCGGCGAAGCAACGATGCAGCTGAACGGCCCCGTCAACAATCTCATCTTCACCCTGGAGTTCATGGGAACCTACCTGTTCGCTGTTTTCAGGCTGATCGTGCATGCCGGCCGCACCACGGCGCAGGAGGACATCCTCCCTCACGGTGGAGTGCGACTGACGATCCGGGGATACCTGAGGATGTTTCTGGCGCTGTTCACCTATCTTCCGCATCTTGGCCTCGTCTGTTTCGGCCTTGCCCAGGCTTCCGAGGGGGAGGCTTTCTCGGCCGGCGGCAATCAGCTGTCGGCGTATTCCAGGATCTGCCTGGTCATCGCCGAGTCAGACACACCCCTGAGCATGGAGTCGCTCTGGAAGCTCATTGCCGCCCGCTTTTCTGACGCGTTTCCAGGCGGGGAGAACCAGGCCAAGGCGCTCCTTCTGCGGCTCCTCCGTGATCTCTCGGAAGCACGCCTCGTCGAGGAGCAGCGATTCGAACAGGACCAGATCAGCGACCGGACGAGATACCGGGCCGGTGAAACGCTCACCGCCCTACTTTCGCGATGCCGCCTCTCACCGTCTGTCGCCGAAACAGCAT
>JAGOCE010000514.1 GCA_017998915.1 Candidatus Ozemibacteraceae bacterium | reverse complement strand
GCCGGAGCAACGAATGGGGCGTCGGCATCTCGCTCGACGTCCCGGCATACGGCCTGGACCGCCGCGAACTGCGTGCGGGCCTGATCGGCGCCGAAACCGGGGTGAAAAAAGCGGCGCTCAATCTCCGGAAATTTTCCGACAACCTCGAGCTCGAGTGCATCGACTCGGTCCGTCAGATCCGCACCCTCGAGAAGCAGATCGCGCTCGCGGCGAAGGCCCGTGAGTTGAGTGAGCGCAAGCTGGCGGTCGAGCAGGAAAAACTCAAGGCCGGCCGCAGCACGAACTTCCAGATCGTTTCCTACCAGGACGACCTGCGCAACGCGAAGATCAGCGAACTCTCCGCGCGCATCTCCTACCTGGACGCGCTTTCCGACCTCGACGTGTTCATGGGGACGATGACCCTGACCTGGGGCATCGATCTCAACGACCGCGCGCCCGCCGAAGGGCCCAGAAGCGCGTCAGAACCGGCGTCGCTCCGCGCAGCGAAACCCGAAGACCTCATAGCGACCGCCGCGGATGGCGTCGGGAACACGGCGTCGGTGACGCTCCTCTTCACGGAGGCTCCGGGTTCTCTCCCGGACATCGCCTCCGGACCGGATCTCCCACCTGTCGATGCAACGCCGATCGAAGATATTTCGATTGATATAGATACCGCAAGCGGGACCGAGGTTTCACGATGAGCAGCCCAGCCGATTCCCGTGATCAGATCCTGCCCGAACTGACCGAGCTGGTCCGCATCGGCCTCGCCCTCTCGACCGAGAAGGATTTCGCCGCCCTGCTCGAGATGATCGTGACGGCGGCGCGCACCCTGACCAGGGCCGACGCCGGAACGCTGTATATCACCGATCCGGTCGCGCGCCAGCTCCAGTTCAAGATCCTCCAGAACGACACCGCAAAAACGAGCATCAATGCGGTTCGTGACACGGGAGTGCCGATCCCGCCCCCGGTCCCCCTGTTCATCGACGGCGCGCCGAACAACGGCAACGTCTCGTCGTACGTCGGCCTGACCGGCGACACGGTCAACATCGCCGACGTGTACGCCGCGAAAGGCTTCAACTTCACCGGCGTCAAGAACTATGACCAGGTGTCGGGCTACCACTCGAAATCGATGCTGGTCATCCCCATGAAAGACCACGAAGGCAGTATCATCGGCGTTCTTCAGCTTCTGAACGCCCGGACGCCCAAAGGCGATGCCGTGATCAGCTTTTCCGAGCGGGACGCGGTTCTCGTCGGCTCGCTGGCCTCGCAGGCCGCGGTGGCGCTGACGAACGCCAACCTCCTGGGCCGGATGCAGTCGGACCTCGAGGAGATCAGGCGCCTGCGCGACAGCGAGAAGGAGCTTGGCGACAAGCTTCGTGAAGCCTACATCAAGACAGAGCGGTCGAACGAAGAGCTCAAGGAGGCCCTGGGCAAGGTCTGGGTCGTGCGGCTGACAGCCGCAATTTTCCTGATCCTGATCTCGGCTATCTTCTGGTTCTCCTCCGGCCAGGCCGGCCGCCTGCTCCCGTTCTCCGACCTAGGAGGGCTTGTCGCCAGAAAGGCCGCTCCGGAAGCGGCTTCGCAAACATCCGATATCCCGACAACCGGAGTCTCGATCACGCCGGTGTCGACCTCGATCACGCTGATCGGCCAGCTCGAACCGATCCAGCAGGTCAACGTCGTGAGCCCGTTCTCAGGCAAAATCGCCGAGGTGAGTTTCGTGTACGGCCAGGTCGTGCAGGAAGACGACGTGCTCGCCTCGATCGATCCCGGCGAGGTGATGGTCCGCCTGCGCGAGGCCCAGGCCGCGCTAATCCGGGCGGAGCAGAACGAGAAAATGCTCAGGAACTGGCTTTCCGGCCCCGAGGTGACCCGGGCGAAGATGAACCGGAGCCGGAGCAGGGCGATGCTCGATTCGCTGAAGCGCAAGCTCGCGGAAGCCCAGTTGATGTTCTCTCGCGGCATCATCCCGAAAACCGAGCTGGAAAGCGCCCAGGAAAGCTTCGACAACCAGGTCGTCAACGACCAGGCCGCGGCCGACGAAGTCAAAAGCCTGATCGAGCGGTGCAGTCCAGAAAACCTCCGGATCGCCGCGATGGAAGTGAAGAACGCGCTCGTCAGGCGGGACGAACTGCAGTCGCAGATCGACAGGGCCGTCGTGAGGGCTCCGCTGAGCGGCGTCGTGCTCCGCCCTTCGTCGAGAGAGGACGACCGCCGGAATTCCGGAGCCCGCCTGATCGAGTGCGGAACGGCCGTGGAACAAGGGCAGGCCATCGTGGCGATCGGCAACCTCGAGGGGATCATGGTCCGGTCGCAGGTCGACGAAGTGAACATCTCGAAGATCGCCGCCGGCCAGGAGGCATGGGTCACGGGCGACGCCTTTCCCGGCCTGATGCTTCCCGGATCGATCACCGCCGTCTCCTGCCAGGCCCGGGGCTCGGAAGGTGGGAGAACGGAAGGCGGGAAGCCGCCGTCGTTCGACGTCACCGTGACCGTGCCGATGCTGGACGACTTGGCCCGCTCGGCCGTCAGG
>JAGOCE010000513.1 GCA_017998915.1 Candidatus Ozemibacteraceae bacterium | reverse complement strand
TCTTGAGATGCAGCGCCCGGCCCGCAACGGTCGGGGGCGGCTGGATCGTGACGGCCTCATACAGGATCTGCTTGAGCCGTTCGTCGGTGATGCGATGCCGGCCGGTCTCCTGCACCGTGTCGACCATCTCGAACAGCCGGTCGACGCGCTGGCCGGTGCGGGCCGAGATCGAGGTCACAGGGGCGAAATTCAGCAAGGGGAATGCTTCGCGCGTCTCGACAAGCAGTTCGTCCCAGGGGCGGGCCGTCTTGTCGGCGATGTCCCACTTGTTCCAGACGATGATGCAGCCCGACCCGGCATCGACGACCCGGCCGGCGATGCGCTTGTCCTGCTCGGTGATTTTGCCTTCGGATGCATCGAGGACCAAGACGGCGAGATCGGACTTCTGGATTGCATCGAGGGTGCGGAAAACGGAAAAATACTCGACGCTATCCTTTTGGCGGGCGGGGCGGCGCAGGCCGGCCGTGTCGATGAACCGGTAGGTGCGGCCGTTCCGGTCGACGGTGACGGTGATCGCGTCGCGGGTCGTGCCCGGAACGTCATCGACGATCGAGCGGTCGTGCCCGAGGAGGCGGTTGAAGAGGGAAGACTTGCCGACGTTGGGCTTGCCGACGATCGCGATGCGCTCGAGCGGCGGGGCCGAAACCGAGTCGTCGGGCTCCGTTTCCCGCTCGAACGGCTCGACGACGACGTCGAGGAGGTCCGCGACGCCGATGCCGTGGACCGCCGAGATCGGGAACAGGCGATCGACGCCCAGGCTGTAAAACTCAGCCGTGAGAACGTCGATCTCCTTGGGGTTGTCGATCTTGTTGACGGCCACATAGAACGGCTTGTCGGTGCATCTCTTTCGGAGCAGGTTGAGGATCGTCTGATCGTCGCCGTGGAGACCGTCGCGGGCATCGCCGAGGAAGACGATCGCTGCCGCTTCGCGGAGAGCGAAATCGACCTGGGACTTGATCGACATCATGATCGGCTGCTCGTCGTCGGGGTCGAGCCCCCCCGTGTCGACGACGTAGAAGCGCCGGCCGTTCCAGACGGCTTCGGCGTAGTTGCGGTCGCGGGTGACGCCGGGGGTGGGGTCCACGATGGCGTGCCGGTATCCGACGATCCGGTTCATGAGCGACGACTTGCCGACGTTTGGCCTGCCGACGATAGCGATTACGGGGAGGAGAGACATCTGGGAATACCTCCAAGAATGAAAAAACGATCATACCACGCATCAGGACAGGCGTCAATAGAACGCGGCGGCGGGTTGACACCGTCGGGATCATCTGTTAGGCTACCCCAGCGCTGAGAACCAACGCCGAATCGAGAGGAGGGACGCCGTGCAGGACTGCACCGCGATACTGGCAATACAGGCTTTCGACCTTGCCGTCGATGACCTCGAGGCACGGATACGGCAACGCAAGGAAAAAGGCCTCAAAATGGAGCGCGAGGTCGGCGAGGAAGAGACGCTGCTTCGACGCAAGGAAGCCCTCCAGAAGAAAATCGTCCTCCGGCGCAGGGAGGCAGAGTCCGAAGCCGCCTCGCTGAGCGAAAAGATCAGCGGCAATGAGCTTCGTCTCAAGACCGCCGGCATGACGCCGAACGCCTATATGGCGACCCAGCGCGAACTTGACCGAAACAAGGAGCTTCTCGGCTCCGTTGAGTCGCGCGTTCTCGAGGACATGGAAAAGCTCGAGGTTCTCGAAAAAGACATCGGAAAGGCAGCGAAGCTGCTTGAAGGCCGAAAACAGCATCTCGACGACGTGAAGAAGCGCCTCGCCGGCGAGATCGCCGAACTCGAGCGCGAAGCCGACCTGCAGCGGACCCAGCGACGTCAGACGTCCCTGAAGCTTCCCGCCGGCGATCTCGAACTCTACGAGGAAATCCGACGCAAGACGAAGGGCCGCGCGATCTGGGATGCCGACAAGTCCGGGTGTCCTTCCTGCGGCATGAGTCTCTCCCCGGGTTTCATCGACGCGATGGCCGGAACGAACCGGGCCGAGCCCTGCCCGCACTGCGGCGTTCTCATCCGCTGGGTGGGCATCGTCGACGGCGTCCGCTGACCTTTTCAGCGCCATGCATTCGATCAGACAACGTTTCGAAGCGATGTGCGGCGTCCGGGTGCATGCTCTTGCGCGAATGCTTTGCGCCGGAGCGCTCGTCATCCTGATGCAGCTCGCGGCTTTCTCTCAGCAGGCGAGCGAGTCGGCTGACCCGCAGCCGCAGGCTGAGCGGTATCTCTCCGATCAGGCGCTTCTGCTGAAAGAGCCCGTGAAGCTCCAGATCGTCGACGCGTGCAGCGAGATTGAAAAGACCCTGCGCATCCGCGTTCTGGTCAAGACGGAAGTGCTCGAGAATATCGAAGGCTATTCGAAACGCATCGACTCCTTCTTCACCGAATGGATCCGCTCGATCGGGAACGACAAGCGAGGCATCCTGCTCTACGCGGCGCTTCCCCGAGACTCCCTGAACGGGAAATTCAGTCTCAAGGTCGGCATCGGCCTGAAATACCTGATCACGCGCGAGAT
>JAGOCE010000105.1 GCA_017998915.1 Candidatus Ozemibacteraceae bacterium | reverse complement strand
GATCTCCGTCGGATCGATCCGTCTGCCGTACCGGTCGCGAAGGGTTCGGGCGATGAACGATCGGGCCGTCGAGTAGACGGTGATGCTCGCCTGCTTCGTTCCGAAAAGCCCGGTTGCGTCTGCAGCCATCCATTCGAGGATGAATCCCGGATGGCCGCTGTGCTTCGCCCGAATGACGATCTGGTCGCGGATCGTCATCGACGCGATCGTGAACGTGCCGGTTTTCCCCGGCGTGGCGGAATTGGAAGGATCGTCCTCGACGGTGACCCGGAAAACGCTCAGGTCGAGCATCGCGCCCCGGACCACCCGCCGCGTCGCGCCGCCATCGACCGGGATCACACCGCCGAGGCTTGTGTGAAGCGCGACATCGCCGATATCGATCGAGCCGGCGACAGAAAAATTCGTCGGCATCGGATACGTGAAGGGCGGCAGTCCGCCCGACTGGCCCGAACAGCCGGTCATCATCGCCGCAGCGGCAACGAACACAGCCGCGAGGGCGAAGCGGGCAAGCAGGCCGACGCGGCCGGTTACGAACCCTGACCGCAGCACTTTTTGTATTTCTTCCCGCTGCCGCACGGGCAAGGCTCGTTCCGACCGGCCTCTGGGCCTCGTGCGGGCCTCGCCCCCGGCCCCGGCCGCGTAACGATGGCGTCCTCGATCTCCTCGATGTCTCGCATCTCTTCGGCATATTCGGGGAGATCCGGGGGCGGGGTGAAAAAGTTCCTGACCAGCTCGCGCTGTTCTTCCGCGTTTTCCCGTGCCTGATCGGGATTGAAGCAGTCCCATCCGGACATTTCCTGGACGACGTCGTCGAAGAACCGCATCGACACGCTGTCACGGGTCAAACCGAGCACCTTCTCGACGGGTTCGGCGGCCATCATGGCCAGGTCGTCAGTCGTGAAATACTCCGTATCGATGATACCCGCGGCGATCTGCATCGAAAGATCGTCGACCAGCTCGCCGGGGTGGATGTCTGCAGCGATCATCGCGATGAACGTCACGAACTCGGCATCCTTTTTCGACCTCGGCCGGCTGAGCAGGCGGCGCAGAAGGATGATGAGCGGCTCTCGCGGCTGTTCCCCGCGGGCGACGAGACAGCCCAGGGCCTCGATCGCGAGTTCCCGCACCAGTTCGGGTTTCTTCTCGTCATCCGCAAGCGCCATCAAACCCGACACGTCGGGACCGGCCGTCATGGCAAGCAGGCGTGGCATGTATTCGACCATCATCCCGCCCCAGACCATGTCGAGATCATGCTCGTCGGCGGCGGCAAGAGACTCGATCAGAAGCGGGTGGGCACGCCGCTCCCGGAACGACGCGAGAAGCATCGCGGCATAGATGTGGCCCATGTATTCGGGCTTCGATGAAATCTTCGTGTCCCTGACCGCTTTCTCGAGCAGGTCGAGCAGAGGGGCGACAGCGTCATCCCGGCGCGTAAGGAGCTCGCGGACGGCATCCGTAGGGAACCGTTCGTTCGCCGTGAGGAGTGCTTCGATCTGGGCGTCCAGCGCGGTCTGCATCATCGGGCGGGCGGCTCCAGGTGGGTCTTGCCGCCCATGTAAGGGCGCAGGACTTCGGGTATGCAGACCCTGCCGCCCTCGTCCTGGAAGTTTTCCATGATCGCGACCCAGGTGCGGCCAACGGCGAGGCCGGAGCCGTTCAGCGTGTGCACGAACCCCGTTTTGGCACCTTTCCCCTCGCCCTTGAACCGGATGTTCGCCCTGCGGGCCTGGAAGTCCTCGAAGTTGCTGCACGAGCTGATCTCGCGGTAGCAGTTCTGCGAAGGCAGCCAGACCTCGATGTCGTAGGTTTTCGCTGCCGAGAAGCCGATGTCGCCCGACGAGAGCGTGACGACGCGGTAGGCCAGGCCAAGCCGTTTGAGCACTTCTTCGGCGTTGGCGAGCAGGGCCTCAAGCTCCTCGTAGGATTTGTCCGGATGCGCATATTTCACGAGCTCGACCTTGTCGAACTGGTGCTGCCTGATCAGGCCGCGCGTGTCCTTCCCGTAGCTGCCAGCCTCGCTGCGGAAGCAGGGGGTATAGGCCGTCATCTTCATCGTCAGCGCCGACTCAGGCAGGATTTCCCCGGCGTAGAGATTCGTGACCGGCACTTCGGCGGTGGGAATAAGATAATAATCAGTATTTTGCAGTTTGAACAGGTCGGCCTCGAACTTCGGCAGCTGGCCGGTTCCCCGCATCGCGGTCGAGTTCACCATGTAAGGTGTCCAAACCTCGCGGTACCCGTGCTCGCCGGTGTGCAGGTCGAGCATGAACGTGGTCAGGGCGCGTTCGAGGCGGGCGCCGTCGCCGCTGAGGACCGAGAACCTGGCCCCGGCGATCTTCGAGGCGCGGTCGAAATCGACGATGCCGAGCTTCGTCGCGACGTCGACGTGGTCTTTCGGCTGGAACCCGAATTTCGGGACCTCGCCAATCCGTCGCGCCTCGACATTCTCTTCGTCGCCGCCCCCCGCGGGAACGCCGGCGTTCAGCACGTTCGGCAGGGTCATCAGGATCTCGTCGAGTTTGCCGTCGACCTCGGCAACCTTCTCGTCGAGGCTCTTGATTCGGTCGGAAACTGATTTCATATCGGCCAATATATCATCGGCGGGCTGCTTCGCCTGCTTGCGTTTCGCGATCTCCATCGACGCCTGGTTGCGCTTCGCCTTGAGCTGTTCGACCTCGAATACGAGGTTCCGGCGCTCGGCATCGAGGGATTCGAGCGGAGCCAGCTTCGGGAACGAGAGCGTCGCCGCGTGTGGGACGAGCGCGTCGATCGCCGCCTTCGACCGTTTCGGCTCCACGCCTGCCTTTTTCAGCAGGTCGACGACGGCGGGGTCGGAAAAATCGACGTCACACCGTCGGATCATGTTGACCTTGAGGCCGTCGGGATTCGTGCGGATCCACTTGATGTCTAGCATGCTCGTCTCCTGGAATGACTGGAAATGGTGGTGAGAACGAAGTGTACTCCGTCAGGATCTCCGTTTCAAGATGAGAGACCCGAAAAACAGCAGCGGCACGACGATACCGATCAAAAACACCCATTTCATCGTGTCGGAGAGTTCTCCGCCGGACGTCAGCGCGGCGGCGAAACGCTCCGGGCCAAGGCCGGTGAGATACACCGAACCGTTCACATACCCCTGGGGTTTGCCGCCCTTGAAATCAGCCAGCAGCCAGACGTCCTGACCGGCCAGCAGAAACCGTTCCTTCACCTGCCACGCAATGGTGGCTGATGCAGGCAGCGCCTCCGCCATCGAGCTCACGACGGGGGCCTGGTCGTGGCGGACCTGAAGAAGATCGTCCCAGGGTTTGATCCCAAACCAATCTTCGAACCGAAGCCTCGCCGGGCCATCCGTCATCGCGAACGGCGCGCCGGTCACGTCGTCCTTCACCTTCCGGAACGCGAACCGCTTTGTCCATTCGCCGGCCTTTCGGATATCCTCGACCATCGATTCATACCGTTCGGTGCGCTTCCACAGGCATGGCTGTTCGCCGCACAGAATCGGCACCGCGCCTGAAGCGAGTTCGAGCCGTCCCTTGACCCACGCGGGCCCGTCCTGCCGCAGCACTTCCTCGAGCCGTTTCTGTACAGCCGCCATCGCGAGTTTCCCTGCTTCGTCCCGCTCCGTATTGACGATCTGCATGCCGATATACCCCATCGCCGAAAAAACGAGCGAAAAGAAGCAGGCAGCTCCAACAAGCCCATGAATCAGACAGCCCATGAACAATTGTCTCCGGTTCACCGCAACTCGGTGCGGGATCTCTACCGTCGCATGTTATCCGCATGCCCCGCCGTTTGCAAATCAGAGCTCGCGTAAAAGGTTCTCAACGATAAGAAAGAGGATTCACCGCAAAGGCGCAGAGACGAATGGGGAAAATGCAAGAGTGTCCGATATTTTCAGCGCTTCGGCGCCTGCGCGTTGAATCTTCCGCTTTTCGATCGTCCTTCGATGGCGGGCAACCAGCTTCAGATGGGCAGCGGCGGCGTCTCGGGGCCGGGCGGGGCGATGCAGTCTGGGCCTTCCGCGGCAGCCGAGTTTACGGCGGCGGAGACTCTCGTTCCGATCATCAAATCCGCAGGAAATGGACTCAGAAGGCTTTGAATCGCGCCTGTCTCGCCTGCGCCGACCGGTTCTTCGCCGGTTCCGAGCCACGCGGCCCAGGATTCCGTCGGGAGGATGCACGGCATGCGGTCGTGTATGCGGGCGACGAGGTCGTTCGGGGATGTCGTCAGGATCGTGCAGGTGTCGAGTTCTCCCCCGTCCGGGGAAACCGACGTTTCCCACAGGCCCGCGAAAGCGAACAGTCTGCCGTCGTGCATCCGGAAATACCATGGATTTCGTCTTCCTGCCTCGGATTTCCATTCGTAAAAGCCGGTGGCGGGAATGAGGCAGCGCCGGCGCCGGAATGCCGCGCGAAATGCCGGCTTCGTTGCGGCCGTTTCCGAGCGGGCGTTTATCAGGGGCTTCATGGCTTTTCCGCCGGCCCAGGAAGGGAGGAACCCCCACAGGGCGTGCGAAAACTCGCGGGAGCCGGTCGTTGGATCGCGCCGCAGCAGAAGAACGGGCTGGGCCGGGGCAATATTATATCTTTTTGAATATATAGCGGGCGGCTCGGCTTTCATCGCATCGAGAAGGGACTGCCAGGTCGCGATGAGGCTGAACCGCCCGCACACGGGTCGTTTCCCGGTCAGGCCAGGGCGTGGAGGCCCTGGTGGTTCTTGATGCGGGCCTTGTATACCTTGCAGGCTTCGGCGATGATGAAGATGCTGCGACGGATTTTCTCGGGATCGACGACAAGGGCGAGCCTCACCTCGTTCGTTCCGCGGCCGGGCGTCTGGTAGAAGCTCATGGCCGGCGTCACGCAGACGGTCTCGGTGCCGATGTTGAACTTTTCGAGCAGGAACAGCGCGAAGTCGTTGATATCCTCGATGCCGGGGAACTGGATCATCAGGTAGAATGCGCCCGCCGGGCGCGGCGCGACAACCCAGGGCATGTATTCCCTGATCGCGTCCATCGCGGCTTCGAGCCGATCGTGATAGGTCTTGCGCATCTCGGTGAAGAACGAGGGGTGACGGAGCGCATGGTCATAAGCCGCGGCGACGCCGTATTGCAGGATGTCCGAGACGCTGGCGACGGTATGTGCCTGGACCATCGAGATCTTCTGGATGATCGGGGCGCGGGCCACGGCAAAGCCGATGCGAGCGCCGCACAGGGCGAAGCTTTTGCTCGCCGAATCAATCACGATGATGCGGTTCATCAGCGATTCCATCTGGTCGGGCGGCAGGTCGACCTCGAGGATGCTGAAGGCTTCTTCGTCGCCGAGGATCATCTCCCGGTAGACCTCGTCGGCGATCAGGAACAGATCGTGCTTGATCGCGAGCTTTGCGAGCCGCGTCACTTCCTCAGGCGTGAATATCTTGCCGGAAGGATTGCATGGACTATTGAACAGGATGGCGCGGGTTTTCGGGGTGATCTGCTTCTCGATGACCTCGTCGGGAGGCAGGACGAATCCCTGCTCGGCGAACGTCGGCACGCTTTTCACGACGCCGCCCGAGACGGCCAGGAAGCCGGCATAGGGCGGAAAGAACGGCTCGATGCAGAGGATCTCCTCGCCCGGCTCGCAGATCGCGAGAAACGTGTTCGTCAGCGCCTGGGATGCCCCGCAGGTGACGAGCACGTTCTCGGTGTCGATGACGAGGTGACGCCGCTGGGTACGACCAAAATAGGCATTCAGGTATCGCGCATACGTCTCGCGCAGGAACTTTTCGCCGATGAAGGGCGAATATCCCGAGTGGCCTTCGCGGGCGCGCTCTGCGAGCGCATCGGGGAACACGGAAATGCACTTGATGTCGGGCTGACCGATATTCAGCTCGTAGACGGTCTTTCCCTCGCTGATGAGTCGTTTGGCAATCGCCATCATCTGCCGGATCGAGCTGGGCGAGAGATTCTCAACCCTTTTCGCATACCTCATGCCTTCCATCATTCCGCTCCTTTACCCTGTTCGTCACGCCTCGCACCTTTTTCGGTGTCGCATCGCACATTTTACCATAAGTTCGCCACAGAGGCACAGAGGAAGGTCGAAGAAACACCCCCGAAGCCATTGGGCTCCGGGGGTGTTCTATCGACTGTATTATTTATTTGAGGTCGGGGTGGGTATGGATGCTGATGCTGGGGCGGCCGCGGGTGAAGCCGTCGCGGCGGGTGGCGGTTCGGGCTTTTTGCGGAGCTCGTCGGCGAGGTTGAGGATAGAGCTGTGGAGAAGGCGGGGGATGCGATACAGTTCCTTTTCCCCTTCGAGCTGGATGATGACTTCGATCTCCTCGTGAGCGCCGAACAGGATGGTTCGCTCGGCCTTGTCGGATTTCAGGACGAGGCGGTCGCAGGTTTTCACATCGTCGAGACCGTGCGCCTTCTTTTCGTCATCCGAGAGGAACTCCTTGACCCGGCAGTTGGCGTATGCCTGCAGCACGCTTTCGACATGACCCTTGTCGATGGTGCGGCCGTCAAAGCTCCAGGTGTTGCTGGCGAGCGCGAGCTCGAATGTTTCGGTTCCGACACGCATCGACAGGTGCTTCACCTCGAGGGGCGGCATTGCGGGGAGATCCTTGGTGCGAAGAGCGGTGAAATCCTTCTTCACCCGGGCCAGTGATGCCATGGAAACGAGGTATACCTCTTCGTCCCCCGAGCGTTTCACGGCAGCAAACCCATCGTTCTCGGCCCCGACGGCACATTCGAAGAGTTTGCCGGCCGGTGTGCGCATCACGACCTTGTATGACGGGGTGTCGAAGCCCTGAACCGCCGATTCCGGCGTGGACTCATCGACGAACCTGTCGGCTTTCAGGTCACGAATGCCAAAGATCAGGGACGACACCTCGCCGGCGTCTGCGGGCATGTTGGCCGGTGCCGACATATCCCAGCCGGTGGAGGTCTTCGCGAGTTCGAACGTCGTCGATCCGTTCACGACGGTGACCGATGCAATGTCGGTGAAGTCTTCGGTGAAGAGAGCCTTGTCTCGCAGGTCAGGCAAACTCTTGCGGAACGCTGTCACGACGCTGTTGTCGACGACGTATACGTTCGGGTCATCCTTCCGCTGGACGTAGACGGAGCCGCCGACCGGGGCTTGGTGGCCAAGGGTCAGGACCGTCGTGGTGCTTCCGGACTCGATCGTGAGCCGGGGCGAGTCGCTTCCGAAGCCGAATGAAGCGGTTTCGGTCGCCGTGATGGTCAAGTCAGACTGGAGGTCGGAGAAGGCCCTGATGATCCCGGCCGTCACGTCGTTGTCGGCGCGAAGGGCGCGGGGCTTCACGATCGTGAACTTCTTGTCGGACCCCGTTCCGGCGGCTTCGAGGCGGATCTCTGGGGCACCGCCCGTCTGCCAGGCAAGCGCACGCACGTCGGTATTCGCTGTAGCGGCGAGCTGAACGGGCTTGTCCTTCCCGGGTTCGGGAATGACATCGACCTCGTAGATGTTGGCATAGAGGAAGAGAAGAATGAACGCGATAACGGCGATGCCGGTCGTCAGGTAACGTTTCTTCACGGCTCACACCCTCCTGCGGGACCACCAGACGGCGCCGCCCAGCAGCATAACGAGCAACGGGGAGACGACGACACAGATGATCATGATGCGCTGCGACGCTTCGGCGTCGAGGACGATCTGGGCGAACTCGATCTGCTTGGGCCTGATCGAGATCAGCTGCTCCTGGCCGGCGAGCCAGTTGAACGTGTTCACGACGAGATCGGCATTGCCCTGCACCTGCAGCAGCATGTTCGTCGCGAAATCAGCGTCGCCGTAGACGACGACCCGGCTTCCGCTCGCAGTCCCCTTCCCTTCAAGCGCGAGGCCGAGGCTGAGGGGGCCGCGCACGTCGGTGCCCGGATCGAACTGGATCTGGCCCTGGAGGACGGAGGACGGTGGCCGTTTCCCGTAGCAGTTCTCGTCGGTGCGAAGGAACGCGAGCGACGAGTAGGTTTCGCGCTGCTCGATATTGAGACCGCGGGCGACCTGCATCAGGACGGCGGAGTTGCGCTCCATCTGCTCCTTCACGATCGGGTGCGGGCTGTAACGGGGAATGACGATCGACAGATCGCCGTTCATGCCGCGCGGGCTGATGATGATCTCGGAGTTGCAGGTGACGCTGAAGGTTTCGCTCAAGAACTGTTCGAGCTCGGCTGCCTTGTTGTCGGGGTTCAGTGCGACGAGCAGGGCGCCCTTGCGCTCGGTTACATACTGCCTGAGATTTTTTATCTCGTCCGGATGGAAGCCTTTCGCCGGCGACATGATGGCCAGCACGGTGGTGTCGGTCGGAATGCCTTCCATCAGCGAGACCTCAACCGTGTCGTAGTTCTCGCGTGCGAGAAACTGCTGGGCCGCGGCGAGGCCATCGGGCTTGTAGGAGGTCAGGCCCGGCTCCTCGTGGCCTTTCACGAAGGCGATCTTGCGCTTGGCGCCGCTCGTCACGTTGAGCAGGGCCGAGGTGATCGCCTGTTCGCCCTGGAACTTCGGGGGTTCGCGCTTCTGCGCATAGGGCGGCGGCTGCAGGAACAGCTCATTCGCCGGAATATCCTTGCGCTGGTTCTCGCACTGAACGACGACGGTGCCGGCCGAGTGCACGTTCATGGCCTTGGTCGTCATCGGGTCGCGGAACGGATCGACCATCTTCACGGAAAGCCGGTCGGTATTGCGGCGGCATTCCCGCAGCAGATCGTCGACCATCGTGAACTCGAGCGAGCCCTTCGGGTAGAAGGCGGTGATCTTCACGTCCTTCTTCAAGCCGCGCAGCGCCTTGATCGTCGAGTCGGAGATCGAGAACAGCCGGTCGCGCGTGAAGTCGTACCGGATATGCCGCCGGAACCCGATATAGGAGAGCAGCACCCCGATGCCGATGATGGCCAGCACGAGGATCACGTCGTTCACGACGAGCCAGGAGGTGCGGCTGGTGGCGATTTCCTTCAGCATGCGTGGCGAAGCGACGAACGAGCCGAGAATCAGGAACGCGCCGGAGGCGAGAATACCAAGCGCTATCGTTCCCTTGCTGGGGAACATCAGATACCCGATGCCGGAGGCGAGCAACAGCAGAAGCCCGGCGATCAGCGCGAGAACGGGAAGAACGGAACGGGTGTCACGTCTGTGCGTCGTCATGGTTCATCACCTCCAGCGGTCCGATTCGACGACGCGCGTGGCCATGAACAGCCACAGCACGATGAATACGACGAAGAATATCACGTTGCCCGAGTCGACGACGCCTTTGAGAAACTCGGAATACCGTTCGAACAGCGAGAGCTGGCCGAGAATTTCCCCGAGCGCGTTGTCGAGGGCGTATTTCGCCCATCCGAAGACCCAGAAGCAGAGCATGGCGCCGAAGCTGAGCATGGCGGCGATCATCTGGTTCTCGCACAGCGAGCTCGCGAACAGACCGACCGAGATGAACGCGGCGCCGAGCAGGATCAAGCCGATATACCCGCTCATGATCGGGCCCATGTCGAGTTTCTCGGCATACATCGACATGATCAGCGGATACTGAAATGTCAATAGTATCAGCAATAGATATAAAATGAAGCAGGCCAGGAACTTGCCGATCACGATCTCGGACGGCGAAATCGGCGAGGTGAGCAGCAACTCCATCGTGCCGGCGCGTCGTTCCTCGCTGATGAGGCGCATCGTCAGCACGGGCGAGACGAGCAGCAGCACGAACGCCGCGTTGTACAGCAGCGGCTCGAGGGTCGCGAGCTTGCTCGAGACGAGGACGATCCAGAACAGGTATCCCACGACGAGGAGGAACGAAGCAAAGACGAGATACGCGACGGGGGAGAAGAAGTAGGTCTGAAGCTCTTTTTTCGTAATCGCGAAGACTTTCATGCCGCCTTCCCTCCTTCCGCGGCGGTGTCGCCGTTGCCGTTCTCCTCGCTGCGCGTCAGGCGCAGGAACACTTCCTCGAGCGAGGCGCGCGCGGGCGTGATCTCGGTGAAGACGTGGCCTTTCGCCACCGTGGCCTTGAAAACACCGTCATAGGCGGCGTGGTCGGGCAGCGCGAGGTTGAACCGCACGATGGGGCCGTCGTTTTGCTCGCCCTCGACCTTCACGCCCTCGATGCCGGTGAAGCAGGTCTTCCAATCGAGCGAAGCCGGCCGCAGGCCGATGCGGAACGAGGTCGCCGCCCCGCCCTGGCGCTCGAGATTTTCGACGCTGTCTTCGGCGACGATGCGGCCCTCGTTGATGATGACCACGCGTTTGCAGGTCATGCTGACCTCGGACAGGATGTGGGTCGAGAGAATGACGGTGTGGTCTTTCGAAAGGTCCTTGATCAGGTTGCGGATCTCGATGATCTGGTTCGGGTCGAGGCCGACGGTCGGCTCGTCGAGAATCAGCACGGCCGGGTCGTGCACCAGCGCCTGCGCGAGGCCGACGCGCTGCCGGTAGCCTTTCGATAGTGTGCCGATGACGCGCATCTGGTGGTCGACAAGCCCCGTTCGCTCGATCACCGTGTCGACCCGCCTGCGACAGTCTTTCGCCGGGACTTCACGGATGTCCGCGACGAAGTTGAGATACGATCTGACGGTCATCTCGGGGTAGACGGGCGGTGTCTCGGGAAGATACCCGAGCCTGCGGCGAACTTCCATCGAGTCTTCGAACACGTCGAAGCCGTCGACGGTGACGGTGCCCGTCGTCGCAGGCAGGAAACAGGTGAGAATCCGCATCGCGGTGGTCTTTCCAGCCCCGTTCGGGCCGAGCAGACCGAGAATCTCACCCCCCTGCACCGAGAAGGAAATCCCGTCGAGCGCGCGGAAGTTCCCGTAATACTTGGTGACATCCTTCATCTCGATCACGAATTGGTGCCTCCTGAGGGTGTGTAACGGACGAATCGATCTCGTCCGGCGTGCATTGACTGCCGTCAGAGAAAAAAGTTCCAGAAAATTTTCCCGTTTTGGAACGGCCGAACACCCCGGTTCCTCGCCTTGCAGGTTCGGAGCGGAAACGACCGTATGCGCCGCGGAATCAGGCTCCGGCAGCGGTCTCCAGTTTGTCCGCCACGATCGCGAGCTTGTCGATCGAGGCCAGATACCGCTCGAAATACGCCAGGAGATTGTGCTTCTGGGAAAGGCGCAGCATGCCCATCTTGTGGCGCAGCGCGTCCGTCAACACCCCGGTTTCGAGGCCGAACGCCTCTTCTGCCATGGCGACGACGACTTCCTTGCGGATCGACGGCTGTTTTCCGGTC
>JAGOCE010000512.1 GCA_017998915.1 Candidatus Ozemibacteraceae bacterium | reverse complement strand
GCATTACATGTTGCCCACCGCGGAGCGGCTGCGGAATGCACAGCTCACGCGCTATCTCCGGGATGAGCTCTATTGGGTGTTGCATGCCGCGCGCCAGATGGGGAAGTCGACGTTTCTGCTGAACTGGGTGGCCGAGATCAACGCCTCGAAAGCGGCGGCGGCGTGTTACGTCAGCGTGGAGATCTGCCAGGGTTACGATGATCCGGCCGTGACCAACAAGCTGATCTGCGAGAGCATCATCGCTTCGGCGCGGCTTACATTGGCCCCTCATGCGGTTCCAGCCATGCCGAGCGTGGAGGCCGGAACCAGGGTCAGCGACATTCTTGGTCAGTGGGCGAAGCTGGTCGAGCCCTTGCCGCTGGTGGTGCTGTTCGACGAGGTCGATGTGTTGCAGGATCAGCCGATGGTCAGTTTTCTGCGGCAACTGCGAAGCGGCTTCGCGCAGCGGGGGGTCGGCAGGTTCCCAACGTCGATCGCCCTGGTGGGCATGCGGGATCTGCGGGATTACCTGATCAAATCGAAGGACGGGGTGCCCGTCAATCCCGGCAGTCCGTTCAACATCAAGCAAGATTCCGCCACGCTCACGAACTTCACTCGCGAGAACGTTCATCGCCTGATCGAACAACATATCACCGAAAAAGGCCAGCCGTTCGAGCCGGCGGCGATCGATCTGGTGTATGACCTGACCCGCGGCCAGCCCTGGCTGGTGAATGCCATGGCGCAAAAATGCGTCTGGCACCTGGTCCCCGAGGAGACCCGGGCTCCCGTGACGACGGAGCACATCATGAAGGCCAAGGAGATGCTGATCGCCGAGCGCGCGGTGCATCTCGACAGCCTGGCCGAGCGGCTGAAGGACCCGCGCATCCGGCGCGTGGTCGAGATGATCCTGGTGGGGGGCATCGACCCGACCGTCGCGGAGGGCGAGGATTTCCGGCTGTGTCTCGATCTCGGGCTGGTCTCGGTCGAAGACGGCACGCCACAGATCGCCAACCCCATCTATCGCGAGGTCATCCCGCGAGTGCTCACCCAGGGAAGTCAGTTGGCGATTCCGCGGCCGGAGTTCACCTGGCGGCGGCCCGACGGGTCTCTCGACCTGGCGATGCTGATGAAAGAGTTCCAGCGCTTCTGGCGCCGACATTCAGACGAATGGGAACGGCTCTCCGAGTATCCCGAAGCGTTTCCGCACCTGCTGCTCATGGCGTTTCTGCAGCGCATTCTGAACGGCCAGGGCCGAATCGAGCGCGAATACGCGGCCGGCCGGGGCCGGGTCGATCTGGCCATCGAGTGGCAGGGCCGCTGGATCGTCATCGAGATCAAGCTCGTCCACCCCGCCGACGGCCGCGACGGCACCCTCGCCGAAGGTCTGCGCCAGGTCGCGCGGTATCGAGACACGGTCGGAGCCGACGAAGCCTGGCTCGTTCTCTTCGACCGGCGGCCGGCTTCCCGGCAAAAGTCCTGGGAAGAGCGCCTCACCTGGGAAGAACACCCCGACCCCACCGGCCATCCGGCTCACATCACCGTCGTCGGCGCCTGAGGGAACAGTCTATTTGTTCTGAATGAATCAATAAGCGGGGGCGGCAAGCTTGAAATGGCAGATTGCGAGAAATGACCGCCGAAATGGTACAGGAATCTGAGATACCCATTGCTGCACTGAATCTGATCGACCAGACATCAGCCCCAGCAGCGAAGGTGACGCTTTTTCGATCTCTGTTCAGGGGGCGGGAGGATGTTTATCCGCGCCGTTTCGAGAGTCAGAAGACAGGAAAGAGCGGGTATGCTCCGGCCTGCGCGAATGAATGGGATCGCACGCTGTGCGACAAGCGAGCCGTCAAATGCAGCCGATGTCCAAACCGCCGCCTTCTTCCCGTAACGGATGAAACCATCTTTTGGCATTTGTCCGGGCGGGATACGAAAGGACTTCCCTTTGTCATGGGAGTATTCCCGATTCTGCGGGACGAAACATGTTTTTTTCTGGCAGCGGATTTTGACAAGAAAGATTGGCGAAATGATGCCGTGGCTTTTCTGGAAACCTGTCATCGGGAGAATATTCCCGTTGCTATCGAACGATCACGTTCCGGCGAAGGCGGGCATGTCTGGATGTTTTTCGAACAATCTGTTCCGGCCGCCCTGGCGAGAAAACTCGGTTCATTCCTGCTGACCCAAACGATGGAACGCAGGCCGGACATCGGACTCGACTCGTATGACCGGCTCTTTCCCAATCAGGACACACTCCCGAAAGGCGGCTTTGGAAACCTGATCGCTCTTCCCCTCCAGGGCGCGGCTCGAAAGCAGGGGAACAGCGTCTTTCTCGACGATCGTTTCGTTCCCTTTCCCGACCAGTGGGCCTATCTTTCCGGCCTTCGGCGTATTCCGCTGCCTCGGGTGGAGGAAATCGTCAGGAAAGCGGAAGAAAAGGGCAACATCGTAGGTGTGCGCCTGGTCCCACGGGACGAGGATGATGAAACCCCCTGGGGTATTCCGCCCTCGAGTCGTCGCAAGGACCCGCCAATCACGGAAC
>JAGOCE010000511.1 GCA_017998915.1 Candidatus Ozemibacteraceae bacterium | reverse complement strand
CCCTTGCACAGGTCTTCATTGATTACCCACTTGGGCATGTTGCTACCTCCTGTTCCTTTCCTATGATCCAGGGTGTTTCCCAGTAACGGTCCAGCACGAGGAGCGGCTGTCCGTCATACTCTACCAGATTCGTGGGCGCTTCGTCGGACGGTTGCGCCGCGGTGTGGGGCAACTGCCGGAGGAGCGCCGGCGCCGCGACGGAAAACGCGATCGGCAGGTTCATGCCCGACGCGAAGGTCCGGACCTTCTCGAGACCTGCGGCGAAGAGGTCGGGAGTCGTTTCATTGATCAGATGAGGATTCGCGACGATATGCGTCACCTGCAGGGCCGAAAGTTCGGTGAGGATGTCGAAGCTGCGCCTCATCGTTTCGAGGTTCGTGAACCCGGGCCTGTAGGGGTTGATGACGAAATACGTGCGCGCCTTCCGGGCCGCCGCCTGCTGGGCAAGCCGACCGAGGACGCGCAGGCCGAGCTCTCCCCCGCCTACGTCGCACACGACGGCCGTGTCGGGGCTCTGGAGAATGCCGAACGCCGCGCCGGGAATCGCCGGCATGTCGTTCGCCGTCACCTGCGCGTCGGGCGCAATCAGCTTGACGCCTTCGCGGGTCAGGGCTTCGCGGAGGTGCCTGACACGGAAGAAGGGGTTGACGATGTCCAGGTCGAGCAGATAGGAACACCCGGGGCCGAGCCTGCGCGCCCGTCGGATGGCGAGATTCAGCGCAAGTTCGGTTTTCCCGGCTCCCAATCCGCCGATCAGGAATATGACCGCGGCATCGTCGATCGGCATCGTCATCGTCGGATGCCGTCAGCGGCCGATGTTGCCGAGCAGCTCCTGAAACTTGTCGAACTGCGGCACGTCGACGCGCTCGATCATCTCGTGCATCACCAGTTCCATAGTTGTAACGATAGCTCCGGCGCGGCGCATCTTCTCGAGCGACACCTTCCAGTCGACCTTTCGGCGCGAGCTGGAGGCATCCATGACGACGTGAACGCGGAAGCCGCGGGTGAGGGCATCGAGCACGGTCTGGCATACCGAAACGTGCGTTTCCATGCCGACCACCACGAGCGTGTTGGTATTCATGGCCTCGAGACGCAGGGTCAGGTCTTCGCTTCCGAAGGCGCTGTAGCGGCTGCGCTTGATCGGCTCGAGACGCGGCATCAGCTTTTTGATTTCTTCGATCGTGCCGCCGAACGTCTGGGGAGCCAGTTCGGTGAGGAGGATGGGCAGGCCGATCATGCCGGCGTAGGAAACGAGGGTCTTGATGTTGTTGATCATCGGTTCCTTGCGGTAGATGGGCTTGATGCACTTCTTTTGCACATCGGTGATGAGAAGGACGGCGCCTTCGCGGGTAAGAATGTCGGGGTGTCTCATGGGTGACGGTCTCCTCGCCGATTAGATGGTCAGAGAGTAATTTTTGCCGAAATTGTTGTCCCACAGCAGGTCCTGGCCTTCAGGGCGGTGCCGCACGAGCTGGAAGCAGAAGCGGACATCGGCGCCCTTCGGGGCCCAGATCAGGCCGTGAAATCTTCGCGGAACGAGTAGTCGGCGCATCACGAGGATGCGGCCGTTTTGATACAGGCGGTCTTTCGCGCGATAGGGCGCGCTGCTGACGGAAAATTCGCTCCCCCACTCGATGCCGTCGGCCTCGAGTTCGGTATCCTGCGCGTATGACCAGTCACCGATGCTCCAGTGGAGGCGTACGTTGACCAGCTCGCCGCCGTAATCGATATATTCGATTTCGTGCGGCTGGATCAGCTGGGCAAACATGCTGCTGACGCGCTCTTCGCCGTTCGTATAATAGGTCTGGAAAAAATAGTGAAAAAGATACTGGTCGTGCCCCTCGAGATGCGTCGGGAGCCTCACGATCCAGGTGCGGCGGAGAGGGGACGTTCCCCATTCCGGCATCATGACGAAGGTCTGGGTGCGACTCCAGTCGGCGGGCAGGTTGACCGGACCAAGCGTCATATTGAAGGTGACCTTCTCGATGCCGTCTTCCTGGTCGACCCACTCCTTGCGGAGGTAGGTGTACCCTTCGAAAGGGCGGGTCACCGGCACCTCGACAGCGACGCCGTTTTCACCGGCATCGAGGTCGGGGGATAGCTCCTGGCCACGGTTGTGTTTCGTTGTCACACCCATCTCGACTCTCTCCTTGTCGCAAACGCGGAAAGTATATCACAATTCCCCGCCCGCAACCGATCTTTTTGGGGGCGAATACCCAACGCACCGCAGAGACACAGAGACACGGAGTTCGAAAATAATTTCTGGCATGTCGAGATTCTCTGAAATCACCACAAAGACACAAAGCATCATTTCTGCACGTTCACTCCGTCCTTCGTGCATTGGTGTCTTTGCGGTGTATCGCTCTCCGGATTGCTGTGTCTTTGCCCCGCAGCGACGAGAATATCCTGATATCCAAGTTCGGTGGCTCGGGCGGATCGCGAACCGCCCTCTACAGATATATAGTACTTGCTTTTTTGTGTCTTCGTGGTGAAATTGTCTCTTGTGGTGCGTTTTTGGC
>JAGOCE010000510.1 GCA_017998915.1 Candidatus Ozemibacteraceae bacterium | reverse complement strand
AAGGGGCGTGACTCCCTCATTGTCACGGGCGTCGACCTCGGCGCCTTTCGCGAGAAGCAGGGAAATGACGCCCGGTTCGGTCGCGGTCGCGGCATGGTGCAGTGGCGTCATGCCTTCCCCGTCGCTTGCCTTGAGATCGGCGCCGTTCGCGAGGAGAAACTCGGCGACCGCTTTCTGGCCCGAGGCGCAGGCGCAATGGAGCGGCGTTTCCCCGTCGGGGTTCTTCAGGCTCACCAGTTCCGGTTTCGCCTTGACGAGGCCCTGGATTTTGGCCAGGTCGCCTTTCTTCGCGGCCGTGTGAATCGGGGCGGCGAACAGGGTTGAAGCGGAAACCAGGCCGGCGATGAAGAGCCCGATGCAGGCGCGTTTCATTTTTTTGTACCTCGTTCCGATGTTTTGTGTGAACTCGTGGTATATTCGAATTGTATCACGCCGACCCGGGGTGACATCGGTTGACCTGCGACGATGGGAGCAGACCGGTGTTCGTGTCGGGCCGGCGCGTGAATGGAGTAGTGAAGGAGAGGGTGGAGTATATGAAGTTGGCCCTTGTTCGTGGAGTATTGATCGGTCTGTTGTTTTACCTCGCGTCGGTTCCCCTGACGGTGGCCGATGAAGGGGCGAACGTCGGCGCTCTGATCGAAAAGGCGGCGACGCTGTGCGGGGAAACCCGGTATGCCGAGGCGGAGCCCCTGTTGAAACAGGCGCTCGCGGCCGAGCCGGACGAGGCCGAAGCGCATTATCGGCTTGCGATCGTCTATCTGAAGACCGACCGCCCGGCCGAAGCGGCGCAGGAGTATCTCAAGACGGCCGGTCTCGACGAAAAACTGGCCCGGGAACTGCGCATGATGAATCCCATGTTCTCCCTGTCCGCCCCCGCGAAGGGCATCACCACCGAGTCCGGTTCCATCGCCGCCCCGGAACCGACGAGCCCGGCCACATCAGACGGAATAGAAACGAAGTAGGATATAAAACTAGATATAGAAATTGAGTCCGGGAGGAAGTTCCGCGTATGGCTGAAGAGATCATTCGCGAGGGGAGCTGGATCTGTCCGAACTGCCGCACGAAAAACCGCGGCGCGCACGAAAAGTGCACCGCCTGCGGGGCGATTCGCGGAAACGTGCAGTTCATCTACGAGGAGACCGGACAGCAGGTAACCGATGAGGCGGAAAAGGCCCGTGCGCTCGGCGGCGCCGACTGGGTCTGCCCCTTTTGCGGCGACAGCAACCCTTTCGATGCGACCTCCTGCAAAGGCTGTTCAGCTCCCCGTTCTGAAGGAAAACAGCGCGAGGTGAGGAACCTCGGCGCAAGCCCCACCTCGTCTGCACAGTCTGCCGGAATGTCGGGCATGTCGGAGCCGGTCATCCCCGCGGAAGGCCTCTCGACCGCGCGGCCGGTTTCCCCCGCCGTGGCCTGGTTCTTCAAGATCGGCTGCGGCGGCATTCTGCTCATGATCGCGGCCTTGATGGGCATGGAGTGCATGACCTGGAACCAGGTCGTCGAGGTGACGGCGCTGTCGTGGGAGCGCACGATCGAGGTCGAGGAGCTGAAGGCCGTCAGGCACGAGGATTGGTCGGACCGGATGCCTTCCGGCGGCCGCGTGTTGAATCGTGAACAGAAGATCCGCTCGTATCGAGACGTTCTGATCGGCCACCAGGAGGTCGATGAGACCTACACGGAGCAGCAGCAGGTCGGCACGCGCAAGGTGAAAACGGGTGTGCAGGACCTCGGCAACGGCCGGTTCAAAGAAATCTGGTCCGACGAACCCGTCTACAAAGACGTTCAGAAGCGCCGTCGCGTGATGAAGCCGATGTATCGCAAGGAGCCGGTGTACGGCACCTGGCTGGCCTACGAAACGGACGAGTGGGTGAAAATCGACACCAAGGCCGCCAAAGGCACGACGGAGCTGCCCTCCTGGCCGCCGACCGGCGTGACCCAGCCCGTCGAAAACCGGCTGGGCGCGCGACGTGAAGGCGCGAAGACCGAGTCGTACAAGGTCTCGCTCAAGTCGTCGAAGGACGGCAAGATCTACGACATCACCGAGATCGGTTCGAAGAAGATCGACTCGGCAACCTTCGAGAAGATGCGCCCCGGCACGAAGTGGGCCGCCGGCATCAGCGGCCTCGGCAACATCAAGGAGCTGGCTCCCGCCGCCCCCTGACGGCGGAAGGTTCGAACGAGCACGACGCACCACGGAGACACCGAGATCCAGAGATCGGTCACCAGTTCTCGAGTCATTGGGGCGCATCGCCTTGCACCCGGAATGCCTCCGAATATCTGGATTCAGTATCACCTCCTGGACTACGTGGTGCAGGCTCGAACAGATTTTTTCCTCTGTTCCGTCGTTACCGGGGTGGGTCGCTTTCAACGTCCTTTCCATGCGCAGGGGCGGGTTTCAAACCCGCCCGATCTCGCTCTTGCATGACCCGGCCGAGGTATGGTATTCTTTCTCCGATGCGGGAATAGCTCAGTTGGTAGAGCGCCAGCTTCCCAAGCTGGATGTCGCGAGTTCGACCCTCGTTTCCCGCTCT
>JAGOCE010000509.1 GCA_017998915.1 Candidatus Ozemibacteraceae bacterium | reverse complement strand
TCTCTCCCCGGCCATCGTGACGGCGACCCTGACGCTCGAAGCCTGGGCATACCCCTTCCGGCTCCGCGGCCGCAGCATGCTTGTCGGGATCGATATCGGCTCCCTGCACGGAATCTCGCGCGAAGCCCGCCCGCCCGTCATCGTGGGCTCGGAAATCGGGCGCGTCATCGCCGTCGAAGACCGCAGGATCGTCGTCGAACTCGCCCAGAGGCCGGCATCCGGCGGCCCGTGGCGCGCCCTGCTGATGGGGAGTCACGACACCCAGACGGTATCGGCCGAGGAGTGGCCCGACCACGCGGGGCTTCTTTCCGCCCTCGAACACCTGGGCCGCGACTATCCGCTCTACGTCAGGAACGGAGCCGAACTGACCGGCGCTGAATCCCTCTCGCCGGGAGTTTGACCCGCGTCACTTCCCTATCGAAATGAAGAACAGCAGGGCTCCCACGCCGACGATGAAGTAGAACAGCTGGACGATGCAGCCGGACGCGTCCTCGGTCTGCGACGACTCACTGCTCGAATACCCGTAGTCGGGTGGCTTGCCCACTTTTCGCGAAGCGGCTTTCCGGCTTGAATCAAGTTCGTTGCCGCAGCCGAGGCAGTAAATATAATCTGGTTTATTTTTCTTCTGGCATTTCGGACAACGGATAAAGTTCGACTCGTCAGTGGGGGCTGGTTCCGTTTTTGAAATCAGGTTGGTCTGGGCGACCTTGAACTTCTTCTTTTTTGCCGCCGACGAAGCGGCGGGGCGTTCGTGCATGACGGGTTTTTCAGGAAGATCCGGCATGGCGTCGCTCCGGACGTCGGTGATCTTGAAAGAACTCTCGTCCGTCACCTCGACGCTGATCTGGTCTGCGAGCCCATCCATGGTCGTGTCGAGGACCGACTGCATGGTCGAGACGTCGACCTTCACGCCCGAAATCGGTTGAAACAGGATGGTGGAGTCTTCGAGGGCGGTACCGATGGGGGCGGGAGCGGCGAACGCCTCGCTTCCGAGCGAAGCGTCCTCGATGTCGGGATGGAATGCATTCTGAAATATACTTTGTAATATATCGCTAAGTATTTCCCATTCGTGGAGCAGAAGGCTGGGAATGACGAACGCGAACGATTGCGATTCGGAACGGAGGGAGAATTCCAGCCTGATGTCACCGAGGATGCTTTTCGAGCCCTTCAACGAAGAAACGTCCTGGGCCATGAATGTCTTGACCAATTGCGGGTCGCCAAGCGGGAAGGTCGACACGATGTGGACCTGGGAACGGTGAATGACCAGCCAGGATGCGCCGGTCGCCCCGTCGAAGGCGGAGGTCGATTCGTAAGCAAGCCGCACTTCGTCGGCATTGCTGATCGAGAGAAGCGAGCAGATTTTTTCTGGGAGCCTGTCGAGAATCACCGGCCTTCTCCTGTGGGTGAAGTTCGAAGCCAGGGGAACGGACCTGTCAGGGTGATGATATCAGAAACGATCGAGAACCCGTATTCCGTCTGGGCGTTCAGATCGACGGTTATGCCGGCCGCCCCGCCCAGCCATCGTTCGAGCCACGGAACGCCCACGCGTTGGAGGACGAACCCGGGTACATCATACCCGGCGAAGCGCATTCCTGCAATTCGGAATCCCCGGGCTGCGGATTCGAGGTGAAGAACCACGTTCAGTTTGCGCATCCAGAAGCCAGAACCGTCGAGAACGATCGAGAGTGTGCCGGAAGAGAGAAACGCCCATGTCCTGTTCAAAGCGAACCCGGCAGCAGGCTTCACATCGATCTTCGAAAGGAGCAGGTTCAGTTCGGGAAGCGTCAGGTCAAGCTTCATGACGGCCCCCTGCGCGGGCGCCGCGGCCAGTTTGTCCTGAAGGCTCCAGCGGTCTTCTCGGGTGATCTCGACGGGCCTGGGAAGAACCGCGTCACGGGACGTGGCTCCGGAGAACTGCGGAAGGAAAAAGATCGCCGCGGCGACGAGCAAGGCGAGACAGGCGAGAGGGATCACGCACCCACAGCCGACGCAGGAAAGGCAGCCGCGCCACGCCGTGCCTGAATCGCTGCTTTTGGCGATCGACGCTTTTCCGGGAGCAGGGTTCATGTCAGCTTTTCAGGCCGGCAAGCTGGTTCTGCTCGTCGAACGAGAGCAGTTTCTCGATGTCGAGGAGAACGATGAGGCGCTCTTCCAGTTTTGCCACACCCTGCACATACTGCGAACCGATATTGTACGAAAACACGTCTGGTGCACGTTCGATCTGATCTGAAAACAGGCGGATGACTTCCGAGACGTTGTCCACGACCATTCCGACAAGGTTGCGGTTGAAATCGACGATGAGGATCTTGGACTGGTGGTGGTCGGTCAGGGGAGGAAGATCGAACCGCTTTCTGAGGTCGATGATAGGTACGATATGCCCGCGGAGATTGATAACGCCTTCGACGAAGCTCGGGGCCTTGGGCATTTTCCTGATCTCGGTCATCGCCTGGATTTCACGGACCTTGGCGATGTTGAGCGCATACTCGTCGGAGCCGATGTAAAAGCCGACGACCTGAATCTCCTGGCGGGTCTGT
>JAGOCE010000508.1 GCA_017998915.1 Candidatus Ozemibacteraceae bacterium | reverse complement strand
CGCCCTGGATGGCCACGTTTTGTCCGAAGACGTTGGAACACGCTACCACGCGCAAAAAGCCCGCGATCATCTTCGCTCTCAGGCGATGAAGACCGAGGCGTTCGTCATGGCGATGTCGCGCCTGATGTCGTCGCCGTCGTCTTCGTCTTCGTCTTCGTCCGGTGCTGAGGCTCAGCCCGTGCCCGAACCCGCCTCGGCTATCGTGGAGGCCCCTGCCGCCGAAGAGCGACCCGCTCCGGTCGGGGAGCCCCTGCCGGCGGTATCCGACACGCTCGTCGAAGAAGCGCCATCTTTCGGCGCAGAGTCGCCTGTTTCCGGCGTGTCGGCTGAAAAGCCTTTTGTGGCCGTGGAGCCTGGGACATCCGTGGCGGCAGAACTGCTGGTGCCGACGCAGGTCGAAGAGATCGAGCTTCCTGAAGTTCCTTCCGCGGTCGAGGGTGGTGGATTGTTCGACGATCTCGATGCGGTGGCAGGAGTTCCGGATGCTCCTCCGGAGGCCGTGACCGCAGACGGGGCGGATGACGCCATCGCTGAAGACCTGTTTGCCGGTCTCCCGCCCTTCCCGGTTGCGGTGCGCGTCGAAGAGCCCGAACGGGCAACGCCGGAACGTTCCTCCCCGCCTGCCGGTGAAACGGCAGGTTCGCTCGGGGAGGAAATCGGGAAGCTCCACGATACCCCGGAGTTGTCCGATATTTCGAGGCTCGCAGAGGCATCGATGGTCGGCGATATTATATACTGGAAAGAATATATATCCCGCCCGCCTTCCCGCGAGGTTCTCGAAATCCTGCCGAAACTTCTCGCCCGGCTGCACGCACCGGAATTGGTTCCAATCTGCGCGGACCTTCTCTCATTGCCGTTGCCGCGGGTGCGTGCGAACGCCGTGGAGGCTCTCGAAGAGAACGCGTGCAGGGAGGCGATTCCCCTCCTGATCACCCTGCTTCGCGATGACGACAACCGTGTCAAAGCCAATGCGATCAAGGCGATGTCGACATTCGGGGCCGAGACGATGCTCGAGGAGCTGCGGGGCATGATCGAGGACCCCCGCGTCGAGATGCGCGATTCCGCAACCTACGTCCTGAAAGGAATCCGGGGGCAGGAAGCGGCCGTTCTCCTGGAGCACCTACTTCGCGACGGCTCATCTCTCGTGCGTTTCAACGCGATCCGATCGATGGCGGTCCAGGGCGACCCGGGGAACACCCAGCGGCTGATGGAATACCTGCCGGAAGTGGCCGATCCCGAAGAGCGCGACCTGCTGTTCAAGGCGATTTCCCAACTCCAGAAGCAGAGCTGAGGAACGTCGTTGCTTGCCGGTTCCGTCTTGCGCGAAGTTCAGGGTATGTGTACATTTCTGGAACGCAATCTTCCGTGATGGTGACAGGAATGGAGACATGGGGCGGAAAGAGATCGCTGAAAAAATAGCTGCAGGTACAGTTCATGTCACCCGGCATGCATACGAACAGATGATCGCGCGAGGCATCTATATCAAGCAGGTGCATGAGGCGATCGTGAACGGTCGGGTCATGAAGAAATGGGCGGATCGCGGCGGCGACCGCCTTGCCATCGTAGGCGCGCGGTTCAACGGCGACGTCATCAAGGTCATCGTGAAGGACAGCGACGTGCCGCGGGTCATCACGGTCTGCTGGCCCTACGAAACGGGCGAATGAGCCGGCCCGGCCGGGATCAGGAAAAGAGCAGCTGGACGAACGCCTGCAGGAAGACTTCCTTGAGAAGTACCAGGAGACCGGGCAGGGCGATCAGCATCAGGGTGCCTGCCGTTCCGTAGCCGGAAAACGGCCATGTGGGCATGTCCTCGATCGTCTGCACGATGTTTCGCCTTCGACTGAAGAGTTCGAAATCGGCCTCGGCCGAGTCGGGGCGCAGGCAGGTCTCGATCTCGTCGAGGCGCTTTTGCGCCCCGTCGAGGAGCCGGCGGCGGCGCACGTCCAGCAGTTTGTGGACTTCCCACTGCGGGTAGGTGAAATACAGCAGCGGAGCCAGCGAGGCGAGGCCCAGCAGGCCGAAAAAGATCACCACTTCGATGAACAGCGGGTCCTTCACGAGCATGGTGATCTGATCGGCGAGCCCCAGACCTGGGCGCCATCGCAGGAGTGCATACGCCGGCCACATCATGCCGTTATAGGTGTAGAGCAGGTGCAGGGTGTAGATGATGATGACGCAGAAGCTGAAATGAATCGTCGCCAACACCGCGACTTTCAAGTAAAAACGGCTCAGCAGGATGGTTTCGGCCCGGCCGAGTTTTCCCGACGCGATCTCGTGGGCGATACGTTTGACAAGCTCCGTATATCGGCCGCTCAGGACGGTTGCGTTGAGCACGAAAAAGAATCCGACCAGCAGCCAGGCTGAAAACAGGATGTCGACGTGGGTTGACGCGAAGGGACTGAACTCCCTTGCGGTCACATACCGGATCGAGATCGCCAGGGCTCCGAGCAGGAGTGGTCCGGGAACGAGCCAGCGCCAGTCATGGAACCGGTCGCGGAGCTGTCCGAGAACATCCGCCATGTCGGGGTGGAGGCGCGAC
>JAGOCE010000507.1 GCA_017998915.1 Candidatus Ozemibacteraceae bacterium | reverse complement strand
GTCGTGAACAGCCCGTCGCACACCCGGACGGTCGAACCGCTCAGGGCGTTCAGGAGAGTCGATTTTCCGGCGTTGGTATAGCCGACCAACGCGAACAGCGGCGCATACCGGTCGGTACGCTTGCGGCGCTGGAGATCGCGGTCCTGCACCACTTTGTCGAGTTCGTCGTTCAGTCGTTTGAGGCGCAGTTTCAAGACACGCCGATCAGTCTCGATTTTGGTCTCGCCCGGGCCTTTCAGACCGATGCCGCCCCGTTGTCTCGACATTCCCCCGTATCCGCCCGCCAGCCGGAGAAGCGAGTATTGCACGGCAGCGAGTTCGACCTGGAGTTTGCCCTCGCGCGTCGAGGCATGGGCAGAAAATATATTTAATATTATACCAGTTCGATCCAGAACCTCGCAGCCGATCCCTTCTTCGAGACGACGCACCTGAAGCGAGGTCAGTTCGTCATCCGCCACGACCTGGACGGCGCCGGTCGTTTCGATGAGGTCGGCGACCTCCTTCATTTTCCCCGTTCCCAGGTAGCTCGAGCGGTCATATCGCTGGCGTCTCTGAACGACGGAACCGACGACGGCCCCTCCCGCCGTCTTCACGAGCTCAGAAAGCTCGGCGAGGGAATCCTCTATCTCCGCGTCGGACTGTTCTGGAAGCTGTACCGCGATGGCGATGATGCCGGGTTTTTCGGGTTTTGTCGGGTGGGTGGGGCTCATCTGATCAATCTCCTGGCGCCGCAGCGGGCGCAGAAACGGCCGCGGGAATCGAGCGGAAGGGCTCCGCAGGCGTGACAGGACGCATCACATCCGCTTTCGGCCCTGTCGAGAACGAGAATGCGCATCCATCCCTCGCGAAGGAAGGAGATGCCGATCATCAGCATGGCGGCAAGCATCGGAACGGTCGTCGATGCCTCGGAGCGCATCGCGATCATGTTGAATCCTCCGTGCAGGACCGCCGAGACCAGCAGGCCGGCAAGGAACAGGCCGTATCCGCGCCACGTCACCGCCCGTTCGCCATCCTCCTGTTGGCGACAAAGCGCCACAGCGGCGGTCCAGCCCGCAACACCGGAGAACAGGACATGGCCGGTCGTGCTCAAAGGAATCCTGGCGAACAGGACATCGGTTCCGAAGAGGGATATATAGTCCAGACTTTCCATTATCGCGAAACCCAGACCCGCGGCGAGAGCCGCGATGAACACGGCGGTCGAGCGACGCAAGGCGCCCATCCATCCGGCTCCCGCCAGCGCCGCGCCGATCTTGGCGGACTCCTCGAGGCACCCGACCAGGATGACCGCGACACAGAAGCGCATCCAAAAATCTTCGGAATCGGCAATCAGCGAGCGCAGGTCGGCTCCTAGCGCGATCTGCAGCATCGGGTATATTATATATTTGATTGGATATATAGAAAGAGCCCCGGCCACGCCGCCCGCGACGGCGGCTTCACGCAGCACCGGGTCGCGGAGGGCCGACCGGAACAGCACGACGAAAACGGCGACCGGAAGAAGGGTGAGCAACACGCCGCCCAAGGGTCCGGAGATCAAGGCAGCGGCGTCTTCTTCAACGTGACCAGATACAGACTCTTCCGGCCTTCGCGGTCGGCGTGGGCAACGAGCCCGCCGCCATCGTGCGTCCATACGGGCCTGAACGCATCTGCACCGCCGAACGCCGTGATCGAGAACTCCTTCCCGGAGTCGATGCGCCTGACACGAATCTCGTTGTCGCTGCCATCATCGCTCTTCGACCGGACATAGGCGAGCCATCTCCCGTCGGGCGAGGGATCGGCAAGCCAGCTGCGCGCCTGGTCTCCGACGAGGGCTTCGGGCTTTCCGAGCGGATCCACGGAAAGCTTCATGATGTGAGACACTTTCATCTTCTGCACGATCCGGGTGAAGACGATCGCTTTTCCGTCGGGCCACCAGCGGGGTTCCCGGTCATCTTCGGGGCCCGACGTCAGCTGTGCGAGACCCTTTCCGTCGATCCCGACCATCCAGATGTCGTTCGAGCCGCCCCGGTTCGAAGTGAACACGACCCGTTCGCCATCGGGGGAAAGCGCCGGCATCATGTTCTTTCCGCCGATGCCGGTCAGATTCCGATGCTGCTGCGTCACACGGTCGAAAACGAACACCTGTTCGGCCTTCTCGCTATCGCTCGAGAAGACGAGCCGGTTCCCGTCACGCGTCGACTCGGGCGTCCAGACGTTTCCAGGCCAGGGGAAGAGGCGGACGGCGCCCCCCTTCGCCTTCAGCGACCTGAAGTAGCACTGGTATTTCGAGCCGGCCCCACCCGTCGGGCGGTTCGACGCAAAAATCAGGCTGTCACCGTCGGCGGCCAGGCTGCCGTGATAGTTGTTGCCGGTCCCGGTTTCAAGCTTCTCGAGCCCCGCCGGAGTGAGATCCGCGTCGGGAAGATCGGCGGGTTTCACGGCAACCGCGGTATCGGTTGCAGTGGCAGCCTCAGCCGTTGCCGTCGCGGCAGGCGCCCCGGGATCAGAGACCGCTGCAACCTCGTCGAAGCCGGCGGCTGCCGGCCCGGTTGCGACGTTCTGCG
>JAGOCE010000506.1 GCA_017998915.1 Candidatus Ozemibacteraceae bacterium | reverse complement strand
CCGGCGCAGGTCTTCGAGCGTCTCGACGGACCAGCTTTTCGGCTTGTTCAGCAGGACGCGCAACGCGTCGATCTCGTCCCGTTTCCCGGCGACAAAGGCGGAAAACTCATAGAGATAATCGGCCGGCATCAGAAGTTTGTCCCCTCGCCGGATCTTGTATTCCGACGTCACCTTATCCGAGGCATCCGGTGCGATCAGGAATGTGCGGGGCGCCCTGGGGTAATGCTCGAGAAGCTCCTGGAACTCCTTATCGCGCAGGATGCCCATGACCGCCGTGAAATCGTTCTTCACGCGGTCGGGAAGACCTTGTGCAAAGGCTCCGATATCGCCGTCGGGAATGAACTTCGCGAACATATCCCGGGCCTTGCCCGACATGTCCTTCTCGATGCGGCGCAGCCGGCCGACCAGCCGGCGGACGTTATAATCACGTTCTATATTTTGCCAGATATTTTCGATGATCTCGACGATGCCGACCGGCTTCGTTCCGGCGCGATCGACCTCGAAGCCGCCGGTATCCTTGAAATACTCGATAAGCGTTCCGCCGAAGCAGTCGAAGATGGTGAAATGGGTTTTGTTGATGTCGGGACACCGACGCGTGCCGCGTCCGAGCATCTGTTCCCACAGGATGCGGGATTTCACGGGCCGCAGGAACACGATAAACTCGAGGGCCGGGATATCGATGCCGGTCGAAAGCATGTCGACGGAGACGACGACCTTCGGAGCCGGCCGGTTCCGAAACTCGCGAATCCGCTGCAGCGGCCGGTCGACGTTCTTGTTCCCGGTGATCTTCTGGACGAACGCATCCCCCTCGCCGAACACCTCCCGGCAGATCGAGACGAGCTGGTCCGCATGAGAGGTGTGCTGGATATCGTTGACGGCGAAGATCAGCGTCTTGGGGAAGAGGCCGGTGCGGGCCTGGTGTTCGCGGGCGTATCGGGCGATTTCCTGGATGATCTTCCGATTCGACTCGGGCACGGTGATCTTTGATTCTATATCGGTCGATTCATATTTCCGCTCGTCTTCGAGGTGGTCGAGCCGCTGCGTGCCGCTTTTCGTGTCGACGTAGTGCACCCGTTCGCCTTCCTTCAGAAACGCGCCCTTGATGCGGACATCCGAACGGATCGCGACGGCATCATAATCGACCAGCCATCCGTCATGGATGGCCTCCTGGACGGTGTAGCGGAACACCGGCTCCCCGAAGACGGCCACGGTGTGTTTGGCCGGCGTCGCGGTCAGGCCGATTTTGACGGCATCGAAGTGATCGATGGTCCGCTGCCAGACAAGATCATCGGCGGCCGTGTAACCACGATGACACTCGTCGGCGATGATAACGTCGAACGCATGGATCGGGATGTCGAGGCGATCCGCATCATCGGTCAGTTCCGGATCGGCTGCATCCTGCGCGAAGCCGCCTTCCCGGCCGAACAGATTGATTGCCATGCGCTGGATGGTACAGACGTAGACGAACGTCTGCGTGCCGTCCGGCCTCGTCAGATAGGCTTCGGGAAGAACCTTCGGATCGAACGGTTCGTTTTCGTCGAAATCTTCGCGCTTGAAGCGCTGGGAATAGACTTCGTATTCCTGGTCGAACTTCCGGCCGTGCGGGGTATTGAACGAGGCCAGCTCACGAACGGCCTGGGCGGCAAGGGCTTTGCGGTCGACGAGGAAGAGGATGCGGCGGGCGTATCCGGAAGCAAGGAGACGGTACAGCAGAGCGGCGATGGTGAACGTCTTGCCGGTTCCGGTGGCCATGGCGATGAGCAGAGTGCGCTTCCGCTTTCCCAGGGCGGTTTCGGTATCGTTCACCGCCTGTTGTTGGTAGGGGCGAAGACGCGCGATGTCGGTTACGGGCGTTGTTTGAAGCCATGACAGGGCCTTCTGCTGGTCGCATGCGGCCATGTCGACCAGGGCGGCCGGGGTGTGAAGAGTGTCTATCTGTCGGGAGAGCGCCTTGTCATCGCGAATATCGATGAACCAGTGCGTTTCCCCGTTGGACGAGTAGAGGAAGGGAACCCGATACCCCTGCCAGTTACCGGAAGCGGCCAACGCGCCGAGCGAATACCGTTTTGCCTGTTCGAGGACATTCTGGGGTCCGACGGTAAGGCGCTTGGCTTCGAGGATGCCGAGCCAGGCTCCCCCGACGAACAGGGCGTAATCCGCCGGCCCGTTCTCGGTCGGATACTCTCGCACAGCGTGGGCGGTCAGCGAGGCATGAACAAGGCCGTCTTCATGATCGACGATCGACCAGCCGAGAGCGCGCAGTTTCGTGTCGATGCGCACTCGGCGGGTTTGCCTCTCGGATTCGTCGGTGTATGATTGCCGGTTCATCTCGATTCGACTCAAAAAAGATTCGGACACCGGCCGTTTTGAGGAGCCGATGTCCGAACCATTCTATCAAAGAATCTATGTTATTGCATCAGGCCGGCTGGCCGCAGTCGGGGCAGCCTTTCCAGCCGCTCTCCATGGGGCGGCCGCATTTGCGGCAGGCATTTTTCAGATGGCCGAGGCAGAAGGGGCAGAAGGTGAAGGAGCGGCCGATCG
>JAGOCE010000504.1 GCA_017998915.1 Candidatus Ozemibacteraceae bacterium | reverse complement strand
GTGCGGAACGAGCGCATCGAGCTGCTTCTCATAGCCGGCGATATATTCGATTCGGGGCTGCCGCCCAACTACGCCCTCGAGATGTATTTCTCGTTTCTCAGCCGATGCGCCGCGCAGGGCTGCCGGAGCATCGTCGTCGTCGGCGGCAACCACGACTCGCCCGCGACGCTCCAGGCGCCGAAGCAGGTGCTCAAAGCCATCAATGTCACCGTGACCGGCATCCGCGACCGTGAGCACCCCGAAACCGACCTTCTCATCGCGAATGACAGTGCCGGGAATCCGGCCGCCCTCATCTGCGCCATTCCCTTCCTCCGCGACCAGGACGTCTACATCCCGGTTTCCGGTGAGCAGATCGACTCCCGCAGCCGAGGCATCGTCGAGGGAACCGCGGCATGGTATCGCGGCCAGGTCGATCTCGCCCTCGCCCGGCGCCGCGAACTCGGGCTTCCCGATCTGCCGATCATCGCGATGGGCCATCTGTTCGCCGAGGGCGCATCGCTCGCCGGATCCGAGCGCGAGCTCTACGTCGGCAGCCTCGGCGCCTTCCCGGCCGCCTGTTTTCCCGCCGAAGCCGCGTATATCGCGCTCGGCCACCTGCACCGGCCGCAGATCGTTCCGAACCACCCGCGCGTCCGGTATTCCGGCTCGCCCATTCCTTGCTCGTTCGACGAGGCCGCCCATGAGAAACAGGTCCTGGTCTTCGATACGGCCGCGCCCGCGGATGTCAGGCCCGTCGCCATTCCCGTGTTCCGCCGGCTGGAGACGCTCCGGGGCGACCTTTCCGAGATCGAACAGGGCTTGAAGATGATCCGACACGCCCCGCTCGAAAGCTGGGTGCTCGTCGAATACACCGGCGACCAGATCCGGCCGGACCTGGAAGATCGCGTGCAGGAGCTGGCAAAGGGCCTGCCCCTCCGGATTCTCGGGTGCCGCGACGTTTCGCACCGGGTTCTGCCGCCGGGCGAGCCGCAGGGCTACGCGAACGAGCTGTCCCCCGACGAGGTGTTCGCCCTGTGCGTCGAGCGGTCGGGCCTGAACCAGGCTGACCAGGCCCAGGTCCGGGAGGCTTTCCAGGAGATTCTTCTGCAGGTGCGGCAGGGAGACCGGCCATGAGAATTCTGAGCGTGCGGTTCGCCAACATCAATTCGCTCAAGGGCGACTTCGAAATCGACTTCACCAACCCGGAACTGGCCGGCCGCGGCATTTTCGCGATCACCGGCCGCACCGGCTCGGGCAAGACGAGCATCCTCGACGCGATCACGCTCGCCCTGTTCGGACGCACCCCCCGCCTGAGCATCTCGGCGGCCGACAACGAGCTGATGAGCCGAGGCGCCGGCTTCTGCCAGTCGGAAGTCACCTTCGAAGCCGCCGTCGACGGCCGCACGCTCCGGTTCCGCTCGCGCTGGGAGCAGAAGCGCGCCAGGAACAAACCCGACGGCAATCTCCAGCCCGCGCACATGCAGCTCATCCAGGAAACCGGCAGGCAGCCGGCCGATGCCTGGGAATCATCGAAACTCTCCGAAGTGCCCCGCAAGGTCGAGGAGATCACCGGCCTCGACTACGAGCGGTTCACCCGCACCTGCCTGCTCGCCCAGGGCCAGTTTGCCGCCTTCCTCGACGCGAAGCCCGGCGAACGCGCACAGATCCTCGAGCAGATCACTGGCACAGATATATATTGCATGTTATCCAAGGCCGCGTATGAACGCCACGCGGGCGTGGAAAAGAAGATCTCCGAGTTCCAAAGCCGTCTCGATGGTTTCACCCTCCTGAGTGACGAAGAGTTCGGGAATCTCCGGCAGACCGCCGAACGGCTTCGCGCCGCGTGGGAAGCATGCGCCGGCCGCAGGCAGACGGTCCAGGGCCAGATCGACTGGGTCCGCCAGTTCCAGGAGCTTCTCGGGAACCGGAACGATTTGATCGCGCGGCAGAAAGCGGTTACGGAAGAACGCGAAGCCCATGCCGACGAGTTCCGAAAACTGGAGATCAGCCGGAAAGCCGATTCCGCGCGGCTTCCTCTCGCCCGGCGTGATGACATTCTCCGGAATCGCGCGAAGCGGGAATCCGAGCTCAACGACGTCGTCGCCGGTCTTCCTGCGGCGCGCGAGGCGTGCGAAGCCGCCCAGGCCATGCTCGACAAGGCCAGGGCCGCGAAAGCGGAGGTCCAGCAGACCGTCGGCATCGAGATGGAGCTGATCAGAAACGTGCGGGGCCTCGACCAGGCCATTCAGTCCCGGCGTGAGGCGCTGGCGAAATCCGTCGCGCAACGTGACACGTCCGCCCTGAAACGATCCGAAGCAGAGAATCAGCTCCTGAAAGCGCGGGAAACGATCACGGTCGGCGAGACACGGCGGAAGCAGCTCGAGGAGGAGCTCGCGCGAACCGCGATCGATGCGTCCCTGGCCGGTGATCTGAAAGCCCTCGAGAGCCTTGCCGAGCGGCATGCAGAGCTCGCAAAGGAGCTTGCCGGGACGGAAACGGAGCTCGCCGGGCACCGGAACGACCTTGAGCTGGCGCGGCTCGAGATCGAACGCATCGAACAAGCC
>JAGOCE010000505.1 GCA_017998915.1 Candidatus Ozemibacteraceae bacterium | reverse complement strand
CCCGTTCGCGACCGGGCGGTGGGCACGCTGATGTTCTATATGGTTCCATATATTGTCAAAGGGAGGATCGACGAAGATCGTGACGGCATTTTCCCGCAGCAGATCGCGATTCGATTTTCGCAGGACGATCCCTCCCCCCGAGGCGATCACGGCTGGCGGGCGGATGGCGGCTACGGAGATGAGGATGGCCCCTTCGATTTCACGAAACGCCGTTTCCCCGCTTTCGGCGAAAATCGTCGTGATGGTCTTTCCGACGGAGGCCTCCACCTCGTCATCGATATCGTAAAACGGCCTCTGAAGAGCTTCGGCAAGCCGTCGCCCTATCGTCGTTTTTCCCGCGCCCATGAAACCGATGAGAACGAGAGGGAGGTCCGGGCGTATCGTCATGAGATGCTCCAAAAAAACACACCCCGGGATTCCCTTGCGGAACGCCCGGGGTGTCGATTCACGAGGGGATCAATTGGTCGTGGGAAGTCCGATGCCGCCAGCGGCGGACGGAGCGTTGATCTGACCGCCCGTTCCAACCGGGATCTCGGAGGGCCGCGACGGCTGCGTGGTGCCGAGCTGGTTGCCGTATCCCGTTCCGTAGCCATAGCCAGCACCTGCGCCGGTCTCTGCGCCGAGAACGCCGCGAATGATGCCAACGAGCTGGCTGATCCGCATGCCGGCGGCCTGTGTGTCGTTCATGACGACGTAGAACTTGATTTTGCCGATGCGCGTGCTGATTTCGGTGACGAGGGTGGAGTAGGCAGGATCAAGCGGTGTGCGCCGGAGAGCCGACTGGGCGTTGTTGAGGTGGCCGACGGCGGTGATCGTGTCGGCAATGCCCGCCGTGAGGGAGCGACCGCACATATCGAGGTCGGAAAGGACCATCGTCAGCAGGCTTACCATCACCTGGTCAGTCGGGTTCACCTTGATCCCGTTCCATTTCTGGGCATACGACGGAACTGCGATCAATACAGCAAGAACGAGAGCAACGAAGATTCGTTTCATTGAAATTTCCTCCGTTCGGATCATTCTGTCGGAAAGGGTTAGTTCTTTCATTCTACCAGAATTTCCCAGGGTCAGGAAGAATCTCTCTTCAAAATCCATGGGATTTTATTCATGTACACCCTGGCGGCGTGGTATGATTTCCCGCATGCAGAGGTTCACCAGTGCCGACATGCAGCCGCAGGTTCGTTTCAACCTGACGGTGCCTGCGGCGCGCGGTTCACTCCGTGCGGGACGAATTCGGGTCCAGTTGATCGCGATGATGCTTCTGGGCATCTCAATTTCGATGTTCATCTCCGCTGGAAAATCGCTCAGCCGGGAATTCGTCGGTTTGGTCGCCGACACCCACGCGGAGGAGGGTCTTCGCTCAGGCTACTGGCTCGATCTTGCCGTTACCGACGGGCTCTCCGGCGAGGAAGCCTCGAAGGCATTCCTCAACGCCGTCCGTGGCACGCACCCGACCAGGCGCGTCGGCGTCTCGTCAATGGTCTATGATCAGGCGAAGCCCCTGTTTCGGGTCTCGAAAGAGGCCTGGTCGCCCTTCATCTACATCGAGGAGGAGCGACATATCGACCTTGGTATAAAATGGCTCATCTGGGGCATCATCGGTGTCTGTGCCGCCATCATCATTCACGGCAAGACCCATGACAGGGATATCCTTCCTATCCCGTCCCTGACGGATGACGATGAGACAGCAGAAGACGAGGACCACACCCCAGAATAGCCGCTGTACCAGGTTCCAGGAGGCTGATGAATTTTCGCGCAGCTGACTGCCGAGTTTTTATGCTGATCATTTTCGGCACATGCAGATGCTCACTTTCAGAACAGTTACGGCTCGTGCTTGATCGCTCTCCCAAAAGGTGGAATAGCTCTGCATGGATCATCGTTTCAGGGCTTGAGTCCAGAAACTCTGAGATCGGATCGATAGGGAAACGCGTTTGTGGCATGCATATTGCTTATATAAAGGGAAGCGAGGTACAGCGATGCATACGAACAACGTGCTAGCAACTTATCAGGATTACGTATTAGTCCGTGTGGACCCGAAGACAAATCTTCAGGTCTGGGTGAAGTTGCCTCCGAAAGGACGCTGAAAACCTCGGCCTGATCCAATCAGAACAAGGCTCACACATGAATGCCGGCGGTTTCGCCGGCATTCATTCTTTCTCAAAAGAAGCGAATCGCCACCGTGCAGATGACGATGAGAACGTATAACCGGAAACAAGTTGCAAAAGCCGCACGTCGTGCGGCTTTTGCACGTTCTTACGCTCGTCGGAAGAAATTCAGCGGATCAAGCAGGATGGATCCACGCATGATTTCGAAGTGGAGGTGCGAACCGGTGGTCACTCCCGTCGACCCGACGAGCCCGATGGTGGAACCGGCCTGAAGCGTCGTCCCAACCCGGACGTGGAGCTTCGAGCAGTGGGCGTAGACAGTCCTGAACCCGCTTCCATGCTCGACCTCGACCATCAGGCCGTATCCGCGCTTCCAGCCGGCATAGACAACGCGACCGGCGGCGGCGGACAAGATCGGCGTTCCGCGGCGAGCGCGAATAT
>JAGOCE010000503.1 GCA_017998915.1 Candidatus Ozemibacteraceae bacterium | reverse complement strand
GATGATCGTCGTCTTTTCCTTGCTGACGATGATTTTCTTGGCGGTGCCGAGGTGCTCGATCGTGGTGTGCTCGAGCTTCATGCCCAGATCTTCGCTGATCTTCTTCGCGCTGGTGAGGATCGCGATGTCCTCGAGCATGGCCTTGCGGCGGTCACCGAACGCGGGGGCCTTGATGGCGACGCAGTTGAAGGTGCCGCGGAGCTTGTTCACGACGAGGGTGGCGAGAGCTTCGCCCTCGACGTCTTCGGCGATGATCAGCAGACTGCGCTTGGTCTGGACGATCTTCTCGAGGACGGGAAGGATGTCCTTGATGTTGTTGATCTTGTTCTCGGTGACGAGAATGTAGGGGTTCTCGAGCACGGCTTCCATGCGCTCGGCGTCGGTGACCATGTAGGGGCTCACGTAGCCCTTGTCGAACTCCATGCCATCGACGAACTCGAGGGTGGTGTCAAAGCTCTTGGCTTCCTCGACGGTGATGACGCCGTCTTTGCCGACCTTGTCCATCGCCTCGGCGATGACCTTGCCGATTTCGGGATCGCGGGCCGAGATCGTGGCGACCTGGGCGACGCTGTCCTTGTTGTCATCGACCTTGCGGGAGAGCTTCTTCAGCTCGTCGACGATGGCCTTCACGCCGAGCTCGATGCCGCGCTTGAGATAAATCGGGGTGGCGCCGGCGGCGGTGTTCTTGAAGCCTTCGTGCACGATGGCCTGGGCCAGAACCGTGGCGGTGGTGGTGCCGTCACCGGCGATGTCGTTGGTCTTGCTGGCGACTTCGCGCACGAGCTGCACGCCCATGTTCTCGAACCGGTCGGCGACCTCGATTTCCTTCGCGATCATGACGCCGTCATTGGTGATGGTGGGGCTGCCGTAGCTCTTGTTGATGACCGCGTAACACCCCTTGGGGCCGAGGGTCGAGCGGACGGCGTTGGCGACGGTGTCGACGCCCTTCTCCAGGGAACGGCGGGCTTCCTCGCCATACCGCAACTGTTTTGCTGCCATGTTCTGTGTCTCCTTTGAGTGCGTGATGTCGGCCGCATGAAGCGGCCGGGAATTACCGGGAGTTATTCGATGGCCAGGATCTCGTCTTCCTTGATCAGCAGGTGCTTCTTGCCTTCGATCTCGATCTCGTCGCCCGCATACTGCGAGTAGACGACGCTGGAACCGACCTTGACCTGCATGGGAACGAGCGTGCCCTTCTTATTGTGGGCGCCGGCGCCGACGGCGACGACCTTGCCGCGCATCGGGCGTTCCTTGGACGCGGTCTCGGGCAGGAAAACGCCGCCCTTGGTCTTCGCTTCCTTCTCGAGGAGTTCGATCAGAACTCGATTGCCGAGGGGTTGGATGTTCATGGGTTCCTCCGGATGTGCGTGGTTTTCTTGTTGTTAGCACTCGCCAACGCCGAGTGCTAACAGGTCGTATTAATACGGTACACCTCGCTCAGATGAAAATCCCGAGGATTGCTGAAAAAATCGAATTTGAAATGATTATTGGCGTAAATCGAATAAATGCGCCGTTTTTCTCATGAAATCACAAAACGACGCGAATGAACCCTTCGGCTGGTTTGATCGTCTCGTATTGAGTCATGCGGAATGTTACACAACCGTTCGCCGTGAGTTCTCGAAAGGGCGAGATATGTTTCGTGCTTCGACAGGCTCGGCACGAACGAAAATGGGAAAATTGGGTTTTGCCATTCAGAGTATCGGGAAACATTCGGAGGGAAATTCGTAACAAATATCACTTGCGGGAAAAGATAAGAATGTTACTATGAATACAACGCATGCCATACCATATCCTTAGGAGAGGCGCGGGGCGAACAGTGAGAGAGAAATGAACAACGACGAGAAGAAAAATCCGCTCGAAAAAATCGACCCGAGCGATGTGCGGGTGCTGGCGATCGGTCTGATTCTGCTGATTATTCCCGTGATTTTTCTGGTGTATCAGTCGCGTGGGCCGAAGGGCGGCTTTTCGTCGGGCAGCGTGAAGGAACGCCTTGCAAGCGGGCGCGGAGGCTTTTCCTTCATCCAGAAATCAGGCGGAGGGAAGCAGGCTGCCGCCGCCGTGAGCGCTCCTCCGAAGATCGACAAGCAGTGGAACGACGTTGTTCAAAGAGTGACAAGTGCACCGCCGCCTGCCCGGATGTTCGAAGGGTATCCCCCGACGACGAGGGAATATCTCCAGGCACAGTATGACCCGCGTGTGCGGCGGGCCGGTTTTCTTTTCGAGCAGGGAAATCCGAGCGAAGCGGTAAAAATCCTCCAGGGGATTCTCGAAGAGAAAACGGACAACCCCTTCCTTTATCTGGCCGCATCCCATCGGTTGTGTAGACATTACCAGGCAACCGGGATGAAAGATCTCGAGGAGAAAGAGTTCGCGCGTCTGCTCGAGATCATGCAGCGGATTCCCGAAATGAAAAATGTTGCTCAATATATGAGAGGGTGTATGGAATTCGTCCGCAAGTCGCCGGACCTCATCGCCAAATATTCCCAGGACCCGGCTGTCAACCAGTATCTGCAGGACTACACAGGACGACCAGGAATGCCGGTCA
>JAGOCE010000502.1 GCA_017998915.1 Candidatus Ozemibacteraceae bacterium | reverse complement strand
AGCACCTGGCAGACCAGCTGCTGATCCCGATGGCGCTGGCGGGCGGCGGCCGGTTCACGACGGTCTCACCGACGCTGCACACGAAGACGAACATCGAGATCGTGCGGCGGTTTCTCGACGTGAAGATCCGTCTCATCGAGCTTCGAAAGGGACTCTGGCGGATCGAGCTGGGGCCTGCGGCCTTCGGAAAGGAGAATGACCATGGAATGGGTGAAGCATAAAACCGAGATTTCGAAAGACGCGCGGGTGCCGCTCAAATCGTGGTGTCCCAACCCCGAGGACGAGGCGCTCGCCCAGGCGGCGAACCTCGCGGCCCACCCGGCCGTCGTCTCGCATGTGGCCCTGATGCCCGACTGCCACGTCGGATACGGCATGCCGATCGGCGGCGTCATCGCTTGTCGGGATGCGGTCATTCCGAACGCCGTCGGCGTCGATATCGGGTGCGGCATGGGCGCCGTGCGCACGACCGCGACGATCGAACAACTTCCCGACCTGCCGAGTATCAGAAAAATACTCGAAGCTATAAAAATCCGGGTTCCCGTCGGCGAGGGCAACGGGCATCGGCACCCCCAGGCTTGGCACGGGTTCGAGAAATTCGAGGACGGCCTCGGGCGTGGCGGCCGGCCCGGCTGGATGGACGAGACCGGCCTTCATCGCGACCGGCTGAATCTCGGCACGCTCGGCGGCGGCAACCATTTCATCGAGCTTCAGGCCGACACCGACGGCGTCATCTGGATGATGCTCCACTCAGGCTCGCGTAATCTCGGCTACCGCGTGGCGAACTACTACCACCGGCTGGCCCGGAGTCTCAACGAAAAGTGGCGCACGGCGATTCCCTCGCCCGACTTGGCGTTCCTGCCGCTCGACGAGAGCGAAGGAGAAGCGTATCTCCGCGACATGAACTTCGCCCTGGCCTACGCTCGCGAAAACCGGCGGTGCATGATGGAGGTGTTCATGGAAGTCCTGTCGCATCACCTGCCCGGCATCAAATTCACCGAGGAGATCAATATCCATCACAACTACGCGGCGGTCGAGAACCACTTCGGCCGCGACGTCTGGGTGCACCGCAAGGGCGCGACCTCTGCCCGGCGGGACGAGCTCGGTATTATACCCGGTAGTATGGGAACGTCTTCCTACATCGTGCGCGGCCTGGGGAACCCCGAGTCGTTCACGTCTTGCTCGCACGGGGCCGGCCGGCGCATGGGCAGAAAGGATGCCGACCGTCGCCTCACCGTCGAGGAGTGCGACCGGGCCATGGCGGGCATCGTGTACGATCGCTGGCATCGCGCGGGCGGTCACGGAAAACGCGGCGGCAGGGGACTGCTGGACCTGAGCGAAGCCCCGCAGGCCTACAAGGACATCGACACCGTCATCGCCAACCAGCGCGACCTGGTCGAGCCCGTCGTCAAGCTCCGCCCCCTCGGCGTCATCAAGGGCTGACCACCGTTCACGGAGCAAAAGCGAATTCCAATACCGCCGTGCCTCCGCGTCTCCGCGGTGAATTCTTCGAATTTCAACATACCAGTCACGAAGACACGGATAATTTCACCACGATGAGACAACGTAATCGCTATACAACCGGAGGGGCGGTTCGCGAACCGTCCCTGCGACAGGGACGTCGGTGACAAAAGGGCACATCACCTGTTGGGGGGCGGGTTTGAAACCCGCCCTTGCGGCGGAGCGGCGCAGATAAAAAAATCCTGAATAGGTGCATCCGGTGTTCTCTTGTCGTAAACTGGCTTTGAGGGGCTGGCGGACGAGTGGCCCGAGAAAAGTGCCGCCAGCAAGATCCCCCGGGAGGATCGCGATGGTTCGAGATGCGGTTCGGCGGTTTCGCGTGGCATTCCTGTGCGTTTGTGCCGTTTTGCTCATCCTGGCTGGCTTGTGCGGGCGGGTGAACGCCCAGGAAACGGCTTCGTCGACGGAATCGGCCGTTGAAGTGACGTTTATTCTGAACGACTCGCTCGTCAAGGACAAGTGTCTCTCCGATGTCACGGTCGGCATTGGCGTCAGCGAGACGGGCGAGCTCATGATCCAGGGCAAAACCGATGCGAGAGGCCGGTTCACGGCCGAGCTTCAGCCGGGCCGCTACTACGCAAGTTTTGGAAAAAGGGGCTACATCCCTGTCGCGAACACGGTTGTCGACGTCGAGGCAGACAATCCGATCTGGGTAACGGTGACGCTCTCGATGCTGATGGAGGAAGTCGGCCTCGGGGCCCAGCGTCGCGTGCAGATCGTGCTGAACTGGGGCTCGGGCGGTTCCGTCGCGAAGGACATCGACGCGCACATGCTCTGTTCGCGCACGGGGCGCCTCGACCACATCTATTTCGGCGACAAGAACTTCGACGATGGTGACCGCAAGGCCTCACTTGATGTCGACGACACCGACTGGGGCGGTCCGGAAACCATCACCCTGATCGAACCGCTTCCCGGCACCTACAGCTATTGGGTCTACAACTACTCCGGTCTGCCGTCGCGCCTCGACTCGTCCGAAGCCACGGTCCGCGTCATCATCAACGACAAGGTGGCCGACGAGTACCGACTGGCCCCGGGAACGCCTACCAGGTGCTGGCG
>JAGOCE010000104.1 GCA_017998915.1 Candidatus Ozemibacteraceae bacterium | reverse complement strand
GACCATGATTGAATGCAGTGAATGCGGCAAGGAAATTTCTTCGCACGGGAAATCCGGGGCACACACCAGGTTTTCGTACGGTGTGATGCCGGGTCGGGCGGTTCACGAACCGCCCTGACTCAAAGGCGCGTGCCCATGCGTCAGGTGCGGGGTTTGAGGCCTTTCACGGACCAGGCTTCGACGGGGGCGGTTTTGCCCTTGACGGTGAGGGGACCGAGCTCATCGGCGACGATCAGGTCTTGGACGAGGTCGTAGGTGGCGCGGCCGACGAGGACCTGGCCTTTCTCGGCCTTGCTTTCGAGGCGGGCGGCGGTGTTGACGGTGTCGCCGATGACCGTGAACTCCATGCGGCGGATCGAGCCGAGGTTGCCGGAGATCGCGAGGCCGGTGTTGATGCCGATGCCGATGTTGATCGGGACGTCGCCGCGCTGGACCCGGCGCAGGTTGAGCGACTGGAGGGCCGCCTGCATCTCGAGGGCCGTGGCGACGGCGCGGGCGGCGTGGTCTGGCTGGTGGACGGGTGAGCCGAAGACGACCATCAGACCGTCGCCGATGAACTTGTCGAGCACTCCCTCGTGGGCGGCGATCACCTCGACCATGATCTCGAAATACTCGTTGAGACTGCGGGTGACCTGCTCGGGGTCATGTTTCTCAGAATACGTGGTGAAGCCCCGCACGTCGGCGAACATCACCGTGAGCTCGCGCCGCGTGCCGGTCAGCGAGGCGGCGTCTTCGCCTTCGAGGATGCGGTCGGCGACCTGTTTCGAGAGGTATTTTCCCATCAGGTCCCTGATCGAGTCGCGCTTGTGGAGCTCGGCGGCGGTGCGGTTCAGGTAGGCCTGGAGCTGGCCGATCTCGTCGCTTCGGTCTTCAGGCACGCGTACGGAAAAATCGCCCGAGGCGATCGACTGGAGCGCGTCGCGTGCCTCGAGAACCGGCCGGGAGATGCCCCGCGCGACCAGGATCGAGACGACGACGGTCAGGAAGAGGATCGGGACGAGGAGGAACGTCATGATCCCCGCCGGAATGTGCGCCAGGTATTCCGATTCGCGCGGCGTCCACTGGCTCATTTCCTTCAGGCGCTCGCCGTGCCAGCCAGTGCCGTCCTCCCGCATGCCGCCGATGTAGGCGGTTCGCCAGGTGACGGTGGCGATTTGCTCCTCGACGATCAATTGGCCCTGGATCGACTTGCCGGTCCACATGTTGCGGATGAGGGTCCAGACATCGTCATCCACCGTGCGCATTTCGGCGAAGTGCCTGACGATCTCGCGCGGCAGTTCATCTCCGCCGCCGTCGATGTCCGGCCTGCGACCGGTGTCGGTCCAGCGTAGGCGCAGGTAGGGACGGCCCGACTCATACCAGGTGAGTTCGGTGCCCCCGGGAACGGCTGCGGAAAGACGCTCGGCAAGCTGTTCTTCGTTCAGGGCGATGCCCATGAACAGGGTCTGCCGGCGATCGGAGAGTTTCAGCCGGTTCGACAGGCGCCAGGGGTCGATCTTCACATACAAATCGTTTCCGATGCGAAGCGGGCCCCAGTGGGGGCGCGACCGCTCCTGCACGAAGATGGGCAGGCTGGACGCAAGGCGTTCCGGCGGTGGGAACGCCCATTCCGCCTTGTCGTCTTCGCGGGAAACGACGAACGCTACGAGATCGCCGGGCACATTTCGCAGATCGAGCCTCTTCAGGGCCGATTCCAGTGTTTCGGTATCCGAGGCCGTCGCGGCCACGCGCTCGAGTTCATCAGCCAGCGGCCTCTTGGGCCCCCAAAGAAGGAGGGTTTTAAAATTGAGGATCCGGATCAGGGTTGCGTTGTCATCCATCAGCTTCATGGCGCCGGCCGCCATACGGCTGGAGATGCCGGTCACGACGAGCGTCACCGTAAGGGCGACCGCGAAGATCGCCAGGAAGACGCGCGTGGTCAGGCTTCCGAGGAACCAGGAGTCTTTCCTGACAGGAACGACCTGGTCTGCCGTGCCGAGCATAGCGGCGTCGAGTCGCGCTACTGCCAGGGCGGTCGCGTCGAGGAGGCCGCCGCACATCGCGTTCACGGCCTGAAAAGAATAACATTCGACATCGAGAGTGGAGCCGGTTCGGGTGGGGGTGACCGAGGCCCGAACCGTGACGGAAAAGCCCTGCCAAGCAAGGTCGACGACGGTTGGCGCCGGCGCGTCACCGCTGCGTACTGCTTCGATGCCCGTTTCGGAGGCCTTTTTAACGCTGAACCCGGATTTTTCAAGGAATTGCCGGCACGCTTCGATGACCGCACAGGACTGGCCTGGGTGTTCACAGGTTCGGGAGGCGGTCACGCCACGGCTCCAGATCAGGATGCCCATGAACACCGCGTAGACGGGGATCATCAGAAAGGCGACCGAGGCGGCCGCGTTCGCCTGCAGCTCGTGCAGATTGGACGCCATGATTCCGGCCGTATCGAGGGCAAAAATTCCGGCCAGAGAGAAGGTGATCATCGCGGGAAGAAACCCGGCGGATCGCGCGAACCAGCTCAGCCGCGGCCCGGCCCAGACCCTGCCGGCCGCTTCCCGGAGCCTCACCATCATCGTCATCATCCACCTCTTATGGGGGCCGACACATCTTTCTGCTTTGCCTGTCCCCCATGTTACCAGAAAATATTGGAAATACGGGAAATGTGGTGTTTGTGCCGGTTTTTTTCTGCTCTGCCCCTTCCGGGGGGGCGGGGGGCGCTGGTATACTGGTGCAATAGCGTTCCATTTCCATTCGAGTAAGGAGTATGCCCATGAAACGCACCCTCAAGACAATCCTTGCCGGCATGATGATCTGGTCGGCTTCCGTCATGCCAGCCGCCGCTCAAGAGTGGATGGACGCGACGCACCTTTTCGAAGACGAGACGAAGTGGCTGGCCGACAACGCGCTGAAAGAGACGCGCGGCGAGTACATGCTGCGCACGCGCGGCATGGTCATGTATGCCGATTCCAAGCCTGCCGAGGTGGGCGACGAGATCACATTCACCACGATGAACGTGGCGGAAAAGAAGCCCGAGAAGACGCCGGCCGTGCTGAAGAAGATTGGCAAGCACTGTTACATCTTCGTCGAGAAGGGCAAGACGGTCTCGGCCGCCGCGATCGAGAAGATCGCCAAGACGTTCGACGAGAAGATCTACCCGACCAACACCTCGACGTTCGGCTCCGAGTGGAAGCCCGGCATCGACGGCGACGAGAAGATCACCCTGCTGTTCCTCGATATCCAAGACGGCTACGAGAAGGGTGCCAACAGGGGCTTCGTCGCCGGCTACTTCTACGCGGGCGACGAGTATTCAAAAGAGAAGAACCCCCAGAGCAACGAGCGCGAGATGTTGTATCTCGACATCGACCCGGCCGATCCGACGAAAGAGAGCTACCTGGGCGTCGTGGCGCATGAGTTCCAGCACATGATCCACTGGCACAACGATCCGAAGGAGCACACCTGGGTCAACGAGAGCATGTCCCAGCTCTCCACCTTTCTGAATGGATTCGATCACCCTTCGCAGGTGTTCGCCTTCATCAAGGCCCCCGACAACAACATGTGCGCCTGGTCGCAGGAAACCCCGATCGCGAATTACGGCCAGGTCTACCTGTTCGCCTACTACATGATGAACCACGCCGTCACGAAGACCGAGGCGGTGAAAAAGGAGTTCGTGCGTGACCTGGTTTCGAGTACGGTTCACGGTACCGACGGGTATGAGCGCACCCTCAAGAAGCACGGTGGTAAGCTCACATTCTCGCAGTATTTCGACGCCTTCAACGTCGCCAACCACTTGAATACTCCCGCGATCGCCTCGGGGCTCTACGGCTACGACAAGAACCTCGGGAAGCTGAAACTCGACCCGATGCTCCATCACAAGAACGCCCCCTTCACCGGGAAGGGCACGATCAAGTGCTGGTCGTCGCGCTCGGTGACGTTCGACATCTCGAAAGCGACCGGTAAGATCACAGTTGCGTTCGCGGGCCAGGTTCAGAAGGCTCAGATCGAGAATCCCAAAAGAGATGTCTCCAACGCCTGGTCGGTCGCTGCGGTGATGATCGATTCGAAGGGCAAGGCCAAGGCAGACATCGAGTGGCTGAAGCTCAAGGACGGGAAGGCTGAACAGCAGCTGGGAACCGCCGTCGGCATGTATGACACGCTGATGCTCGTCTTCGTGAACCGCGGCCACGAGGGCGGCGACATGGAACTTGCCTTCGCCAAGGCTGCCCCGCCCGCCCCGTTTGCCTACTCGATCGGCCTCACCGGCGCTTCGACCACCGTTGCCGCCGCAACCACCCGCAAGAAGACGGTCAAGCCGCGCGCTTCGGCCCGGCGCACCAGCGTCCGCCGCTCGATTGAGGAGATGGCCGCCCGCAAGCCCCTCGGGGAGGAAATGGCCCGCGTGCTCTCCGACGGCAGCAGTGTGATCGCCGCGATCACGAACACCGCCGTGAACAACGAATACGAGAACCTGAAGAACGAAGAGACCGCCCTGTTCGAGGATATCCGCCAGGATGTCGTCGACGGCAAGATGGGCACGCTCGTCGATTTCGTCGAAGTCTGGAAGGCCGCCGGCGTCACCGCCCGCGAGAATCTTGCCGGCCTCCGCACGAGGTTGATTGACTTTTTGCGGTTCGAGTCGATGCAGAACAACCGCACCGACCTGGAAACCTACCTCGCCGCCCTCACCGCCTGATTCATCCGCATTCCCAAACCACGCCGGTCGTCATGTGACCGGCGTGGTTTCTTTATGGAAAAAACGATATCCGCTGATTGCGCAGATGACGCAGATTAAATTCATTGATATATATTCATGAATCCAATCTGTCCTGAAAAAATCGGTTGAAGGCGTGTGTAGGAACGGTTTGTGGGTCAGTCGGAGTCGAGGACGGATATGCCAGGGAGGGTGAGGCGCTCGAGGAACTCGAGGCTTGCTCCGCCGCCGGTCGAGACGTGAGTCATCTTGTCGGCGACGCCCGCCGTCTTTACGGCCGCGGCCGAGTCGCCGCCGCCGATGATGACGATCTTGCCCTTTTCGGCCATTTTCGCGAGTTCGATCGAAAGACGGGTCGTGCCGACCGAGCCCTCTTTGATCTCGAAGGCGCCGATGGGGCCGTTCCAGAGGATCGTGCCGGCCTTCTCGAGAATCGAGAGGGCGTGATCGATCGAGGCTTCACCGAGATCGAAGGATTCCCAGCCCTCCTTGATCTTCGTCACGTTCCGCTCAAGGTTGCCGACCTTCTGGTTGGCGAAGTCGAACGTGTCGGTGATGACGAAGTCGCGCGGCAGAACGATCTTGTCGCCGTATTTCTCCATCAGCTTCTTCGCCGTGTCGAGCATCGACTCCTCGACGAGCGACTTCTGCACGTCGAAGCCGGTGGCCTTGAGCAATGTGTAGCCGATACCTCCGCCGACGATGAGCTGGTCGATCTTCTGGAGCAGAGATTCTATAATGCCAAGTTTTGTAGAGATCTTCGAGCCGCCGGTGATGCCGACGAACGGCCGTTTCGGCGCGCTGACCGCTGTGCCGAGATACTTCAGCTCCTTCTCGACGAGCATGCCGGCGAGCTTCATGCTGACGAACCTGGTCACACCGGTGATCGACGCATGACTCCGATGGCTTGTTCCGAACGCGTCATTCACGTAGATACCGTCGGAAAGACCGGCGAGGCAGCGCGAGAAGACCGAGTCGTTCTCCTTCTCGCCGATCGCGAACCGCAGGTTCTCGAGAATGTTGATCCTGCCTTTGACGATGTCGCTTTTCTGGATGAGTACCCCCGACGAGGCGATGCTGTTCTCGTGGAAGACGAGATCGTCGAAGCGGTCGCGCAGATACGCGGCGACGGGCTTGAGGCTGTATTCCGCGTAGATCTCCTCGCGGGATTTCCCCTTTTTCTCCTGTTTGTCGGGCTCGCCGAAGTGCGAGCAGAGAATCGGCGTGGCGCCCTGTTCGAGAAGATAGTTGATGGTCGGAAGCGCCGCATCGATGCGGGTCGAATCGGTGATCTTCCCCTTCGACAGCGGCACGTTCAGATCGAGCCGGACAAGCACGTTGTGACCGCCGAGCAATTCTCGGCCGACGCTGGTGATGACCTTTTTGCGGAATCCCGTTTCCTTCTCGAGGATCGAGATCTTCTCCTGGATGATCCGCTCGACTTCTTTTGCCGCATCGACGGAGGAGCCGGCCTTTCGTATCGTGTCCAGAATATTATGCGTCTTGATGAAACTATTGGAAAGAGGCGCCGAGCCGCGATACAGGTAGCCGCCGTTCGCGTCGAGCGTCACCAGTTCGCCTTCCTTCAGGATGACGTCGGTCTCGCCCTTGAACGTCACGGTCCGCTGCTCGAGGTCAATGACCGCGTTCGAGCAACCGACGATGCAGGGCTTGTTGAGGGTGATCGAAGTGATGGCCGCGTGCGAGGTTCGGCCGGGGAAGATCGTGGCGATTGCGTGTGAATTGTTGATGATATAGAAATCCGAGGGCTTGGTGTTTTGGGCGAAATAGACGATGTTCTCACGGTTCCCCTTGATCTCCTCCAGCTTTTCGGGGGTCAGCACCAGGGTGCCCAGGACGATGCCGTGATTGATCGGGACGCCTTCGCATACCGGGGGTTTCCACTCGCGATACTCTCCCTCGACTCGTGGCACGGAAATGAATGGATTCGAGGTGCAGAGCCGCTCGATGCGCTTGATGAACTCGTCGATCGTGATGATGCCCTTTTTGAGCATGTCGGTGCCGACGACGAGCTTGGCGTAGTTGCTGATGCTCGCCCGGCGCGTCTGAAGGAGGTAGAGCCGGTCGTCCTCGACGGTAAATTCGATGTCGAGATCGTGTTTGAGCTCGCGTTCGAGCGTGGCCTTGTATTTCAGAAGCTCTGCGTGGATGTGCGGGGGTATCTCGGAGATCGAGTGGGTGATGATGTTGCCCATCACCACGTCCTCGCCCTGAGTCATTTCCTTGTACTCGCCGAACAGCTCGTCGTTTCCGGTGATGGGGTTGCGGGTGAACAGCACGCCGCTAAGACAGGAGGGGTTCTTGTTGCCGAACACCATCTGCTGGACCGTGACGGCGGTGCCGTACAGCACGTCGATCGAGAGTTCCTTCAGATACTCCCGAACCGTCTGAGAACGGCTCGAAGCGAAGACGAGCCTGATGCACTTGACGAGCTGCTCGAATGGATTCGACAGGAACGAGTCACCGAGCTCTTTTCTGACGGTCTGCTCGGCTCGAGCGATCAGGGCTTTGATCGGCTCGTTTTCCTCTTTCTCGACACTGAGTTCGAGCGCCACGATGACGTTCTTGAGGAACCGGAGGTAGATGCTCGATGCAAAGGTTTCCCCGTGCCGGGCAGCGAGAAGCTTCAATATATCAGGCGTTATACCTACGTTCAGGATCGTGCACATCGAACCCGGCAGGGAAATGGTGGTGCCGGAGCGAACCGATACGAGCAGCGGCTCTTCCGGGGAGCCGAGTTTTTTTGCGGTTTTTTCCTCGAGCTGGCCCAGGTAGGTCTTGACGGCTGCCCTGAACCCGCCGATGTCGGCGTTGTCGCTGAAGATCGCCTTGCAGATGGGAAGGCCGAGAATGAACGCGTGGGGGATGTTCACCCCGAGGTCGTGCATGTCAATGATGCCGTTTCCCTTGCCGCCCAGCCAGGGCCTGACGGCGTCGGGGGTGGGAGCCCAGGTCGTGGCGATGAACTCGTCATAGTTGCCGCGAACGGAAGGGACCTCGAGCGCGCGATACTTCCCGTAGAGACTGTTTTCGGCATTCTTCGAAGCGAGTTCCCGGTTGAGAAACGAAATGATTTTTTCGATGAACTCGTTGAGCGCGTGGAACTCGGTCGTGCGCACGAAATTATTAAAAAACCTGTCCTTGATGGGGGACAGGTTCGATGTCGGGATCTTATATGCCTCGAGCACGTAGTTGAGCATCTGGCCGAGGCGGTGGAAGGTCGTTTTTTGCATGTACTGCTGCAGCTCGATCGAGATGGTCTGCATTGTCCGCTTCGTCTTGAGGATCTCGATGGTCTCCATCGCGTAGAGGGTCGAGAGATCCTTCAGGAGCTTTTCGTTCGATTCTGTGATGATGCCTTTCTGGTTGAGAAGTTCGAGGACCTCCTTCACGAGGAGGATGCACTCCTTGATGTTCGCGAAGGTGACCGTCTCGTAATGGTTGTTGGTCAGATCGTTGGTGAAGAGGAATACGAGCCTGCCCAGATCGAGGTCGAGGTTCAAAAAGTCGAACAGCGCGATGCGCTTCTCGAAATACGACTTCTTCAGGAGCATCTTGAAGCTCGCAAGGCGCTTGAGGCAATCGAAGAGATTGTGCTTGTCGTGAATATAGGCAGACGTACATATTTCCAGGAACGTTTCCATCTCCTTCCTGAGGAAGCATTTTTCGAACAGGTCGAGGTGCTTCGCCAGGTTCGCTTTCACGGTGGGGATGTCACCGTTCTGGTAGTCCCAGAGATAGCTCAACTTCTCATTCATCTCGTTCGCGAGATCGATGAACTCGCGATCTTCGGAGCCGGGAACATACCGGTTCGCGAGCGCCATGTACCCGGCCCGCCTCATTGGCTCGGGGTCATTGTCGATGACGAGCTTGAGATAAGGATCGATATATTTCGTGAGGATCCTCGGGGAGAGGCGCCTGTGGACTTCCTTGCGGAGGTCGCCGGCGAAGGAGAGCAGGGGATCGTTCCCAGGGCGGGCTTCCTCGAACTGCTCGGCGGCGCTTCGGATGTCGCCGATGAGGTCGCTTCCGCCGGAGCGGATCGGGAGTTTTTTCAGGAGCTCCCGGAAGTAGTAGATATACTCGCTGGAGGGGGACTCCATGCCGTTGAGGGTCTGCACTGCCTCGTCGAGGACGCGCTGATAGATGGTCTCGATGTTTTCCTTGACGTCCCTGCCGTCGTAGATCTTGTCTTCCTTGTCGAGAAGCCGGATGTTCACCAGGACAGCGATGATGATGTCGATCTTCCTCTCCTGAACGGGCTCTTCGCGGGATGCAATTATCTTGTTAATTATTTTATCCCACGTGTTCAGGGGTTCCATCGCATGATCTGACGCGAACAGAGCGGTACTGCCGTTTGCCATACCTTTCCTCCCTCGGTGAACTCTCTTTTCTGAATATCACGTCCGCTCCCGATTGTCCATTTCAGCCTCTTGAAGTTCAAGAACGAACTACCGAATCACAGAGACACCAAGAATGAAAGAAATCTTGGGCTCGGTGTCTCTGTGACTCGGTGGTGACGTCTTATTATCTGCTTGGGGGGGGGTTACCAGGACAGCAGGGAGGCGCCGCATGTTTTGAGCCAGGCTTCGTGGCTGCGGTAGTCGGGGCATCGTTGGGCGACGAGTCGCCAGAAGCGGTCGGAGTGGTTCATCTCGTCGAGGTGGGCCGTCTCGTGGACGACGAGGTAATCGATCACCCAGGGCGGGGCCATGACGAGTCGCCAGTTGAAATTCAGGTTGCGGCGGACCGAACAGCTTCCCCAGCGGCTCCGGGTGTCCTTGATCGTGACGGTGCCGATGCTGAGCCCGTGCCGGCGGCAGAGGTCGCGCACACGCTCGCCCAGCACGCGCCCGGCCTGGGCCCGTAGCCAGTTTTCAACCATGCGGCGGACCTCCGCCTTCAGCCGGTCGTCGGGCACGGATGCCGGAACACCCGCCCGAATGACGCCTTCATGCTCGATCAGGCGGCCATCGGCGAATGGCGTGCGTCTGACCTCAAGCGCAAGCCGGTTTCCGAGATAGGGAACGTAGATCATGAGGCGTCAGACAACCTCGTCGTATTTGCCCCCGCCGCGGTTGACGAGTTTCTTGAAACCATGCTTCTTCAGGTTGTCGTCGGATAAGATGTTCTTCGTCGAGGTGTCACGCACGGTCGGGGTTGCATGCATGAACCTGACGATCTCGGCGCCGCAGTCGGGGCAGAGGGTCAGCGCGTTCTCGCTCATCCGCTGGATGATCTCGTAGCATTCGCGGCAGGTGTCGCAGGATTTTTCCGGGTTCTTCGCGCGATATGTATATGTAGGCATGTATAATGCTCCCTCATGAATCGTCGGCGGGCACGACGGCGTCGTTGCGGGGTTTCCGCCGGAGTGTCGGATCGAACAGGCGGCCCTCGGCGAGAAGGGCGGTCTCGCGGGCCTGCCAGACGGAAAGAGGCTGATCGGCGTACCCGCGCTCGTTCCAGGCAGAGGCGATTGCGTCGAGACCAGCGCCCTCGACCGTTCCGGCGAGAAGGAACCGGTCCATGAAAGAGAGCGGGGGAACGACGGTGCGCGGGGTTTTCGACAGGTCGGTCTCGTGGGCGTAAACGACGGGATACGGGTGGCCCGGAAGGACGGAGGTGATGGGAAACGAGTGCTCCGCAAGCGGGTCGGTCGCGTACCAGAACACCCGCTGCCCGGGAACGAGCTTGAACCTCGCAACGGATTCGCCGCTTGGGAAGGTGGGCGCCGGAAGGGATTTTCCCGATGGAACTTTCTGGGTCAAACGATGTTCGTGTGCGAGAATGTCTGTGATGACCGCCTGCTCGGATCTGGAAAGCTCGAGGCTCGCAATGAAGAGAGCGAGTCCGTCTCTGACGGCATCGGGACCGAACTGGTAGAACGGCCTCCGGCTCGTGCGCCAGAAGGTGGCGAGCGCCTCATACATGGCAGAGGGCACGTTTTTGAAGCGTATGCGCATGAGGGTGCAAAGGGTCAGACCGAAGCGGCCTGGATTGCCGATTCCCTCGACAATTTTGCCGATATCCTGGATTTTCACCATCTCCTCGGTCGCAAGCCAATTCGTCCGGACGACGGCATAGGGGGGAAGGGGCGCGCAGACCAGCTCGCCCGCATCGACGTTCCGCTCGAGTGCCGTTCCGCGAAGAATCTTGACCCAGCCGACCTGGACGGTGTCGGGTTTCCAGGAGATCGCTTCGTCAAGCGAGGCGAGGAACAGCTTGAAGGTTTCACCGGGGAGGCCGGCCAGCAGATCGAGGTGGATGTGGCATTTCGTGCGGGCGCGCAGGCGTTTGATGTTTTCGGCGAGGCGTGCGACATCGGGCGCACGGGAAACCGCCTTGAGCGTATTGGGATCGGTGGTCTGGACGCCGATTTCAAGGTGGAACAGGTCGGGCGGCGCCTGTCCGAGAAGGGTGAGCAGCTCATCGTCGAGAATATCTGCCTTGAGTTCGAGGTGAAACTGGATGTTGCCCTTCTGATTGTCGAGAATGTGTCTGATGATCGCCGCTGCCCGGCTGGGGTCCTGGTTGAAGGTGCGGTCGGCGAAGCGCACTTGCTTGTAGTCGGAGGCCATGAACCAGTCGAGGTCCGCGCGGACCCGGTCGAGTGAAAACGATCGCCATGGCCCGTTCACGGAGCTGAGGCAGTAGCTGCACCGATATGGGCAGCCGCGCGAAGCCTCGTAGTAGGTGAATCCGTTTCCCCGTCCGTATAGACCGAGCTGGAAAGGGGAGGGGATGATGTCGCGGTCGGAAATGAACTCGCGGTCGGGCTCGGTGATGATCTCGTCGCCCTTCCGGTGAGTGAGGCCGGCAACACCCGCAATGCCGCTTCCCGACTCGAGTCTGAGCATGAGG